>CAMYOR010000115.1 GCA_947278105.1 uncultured Tissierellia bacterium | reverse complement strand
TTGTCGATGCCAAGGACCTCATTTGCTTTGGCAGCGATGGAGAGCTGGATAGCGAATTGACAAAACAGAAGGTTCAGGAAAAACTGACCGGCCGCAAGGTGGTTGTGCCAGGCTTCTATGGGGCTGAGGAAAATGGGGAAATTAAAACTTTTTCCCGGGGCGGCTCCGACATCACCGGGGCGATCCTGGCCGCAGACCTCAAGGCGGATCTTTATGAAAACTGGACCGATGTGTCCGGATTTTTAGCGGCAGATCCTAAAATTGTCAAAGATCCCAAGCCAATCCGTGTCGTAACCTATGAAGAACTTCATGAGCTTGCTTATATGGGGGCCCAGGTCCTTCACGGGGATGCAATTGGCCCTGCCCGGGCTGCCGGCATTCCCATTCACATCAAAAATACCAACCAGCCTGAGGATGAAGGAACGCAGATTGTCCCGCATGCAAAGGAAAGCTCCAGGGTCGTCACCGGCATCGCAGGGAAAAAGGACTTTACCGTGGTCTATGTGAAAAGGCCCCACAATGTCCCCGCTTCGGGCTTTTTCCGAAGGCTTTGCTCGGTTTTTGAAGCCAACGAATGCGAAATTGAGCATATGCCGACCTCCATCGACACGGCTTCGGTCGTGGTTGCGGAAGCGGACTTCGCCCGGAAAAAGAAAAAGATACTTGAAGAGATCGATATTTTCTGCAATCCCGATCAGATCAAGCCTGAAAACGGACTTTCTCTCTTAGCCGTGGTTGGCCAGGGCATGGCCCGGACCAAGGGCGTTTCGGCCAGCATTTTTACCGCTTTGGCAAAGGCCGATGTCAATGTCCGCATGATCTCTCAGGGAGCCAGTGAAATGAACATCATCATTGGCATTGCTACGGAACAGTTCGACCAGGCGATTCAGGCAATTTATAATGCCTTTTTCTAAAGGGTCAGAAATCAAAATTCATTTCAAGGAGGATGGTCATGAAAATCGCTTTGATGGGATATGGCGTTGTCAATATGGGCGTTTATAAAATAATCCAGGAAGAAAAAAAGAGGTGGGCCCTTCGCTTCAAAGAGCCTATTGAAGTAAAAAAGATCGTCGTTCGAAATGTCAACCGGGAAAGAAAAATTCCTGCACCCAGAGATCTTTTTACCTCGGATGCGGAAGAGGTTTTTTCCGATCCTTCCATTGACCTGATCGTGGAAGCCACCTCCTCCAAGGATCAATCGATTGAATATATCCGCCGGGCCCTTTCCACTGGGAAGGATGTGGTCACTTCCAATAAGGCCGCTGTTGCGGCTGCCTACGATGAGCTGGCCGCACTTGCTGAAAAAAATGGCCGGACTTTTCTTTTTGAAGCCTCTGTCTGTGGAGCCATTCCCATCCTGGATTCCCTTCGCCGCCGGCTGGCCTTTAACGAGATATCGGAAGTCAAAGGGATTGTCAACGGCTCTTCAAACTATGTTTTAACAGAACTGACCAAGGGAAGAGACCTAGGCGCTGTGATGAAGGAAGCCCGTGAGAAGGGGGTCTTAGAGGAAGATCCCACCGATGACCTCTGCGGACTGGATGCCCGCAGAAAGCTGGTCATCCTGGCGGATCTTATTTTAGGGGGCGGCGTTAAGGAAAGTCAGATTCCCTGCATTGGGGTAGACCGGATTGAAGCGGGTGACCTGAAAGCCCTTGGAGAAGAGGGAAAAACCGTAAAGCTCATTGCCCATTTTAAAAAGGAAAAAGAGGGAGCATTTTCTGCTTCGGTGGTTCCGACGGCCCTTTCCTCTTCCACTCAACTGGCTCAGGCAGGGGATGTCTGGAATATGGTCTATCTTTATTGTAGCCGGGCAGGAGAACTGCGCTTTTTTGGAGCAGGCGGGGGCATGGATCCCACGGCCGATGCTATTTTGACGGATATTTATTCAGCTGAACAGGGTGGAAGACCGATGGCCCTGCCGATTCTTCCTGGAAAAAGAGAGAACCTGGCCGGCAAAAGAATTCACTCCTTTTACCTCCGCCGACCAGAGGAAAAGGGAAAGAGGGTAGAGATGAGCCTGGATGATGCAGTCAAAGAGTATCAGGCAGGGGCCTGCGTGATTTTACTGGAGGAATAAATGCTTTACCACAGCACAAGGGATGAAAATTTAAAAAGAACAGGAGCGGAGGCCCTGCTTGAAGGCCTTGCCTCGGACGGGGGGCTTTATGTCCCGGAAAGCTTTCCTAAACTTTCCCTGGATGACTTTTTAGATCTTTCCTATGAGGATTTGGCCTCCCTGATCCTTTCTCTTTATTTTACCGATTTTTCCCGTGAAGAGTTTTTGCCTATGGTAAAAGCGGCCTATCAGGAAAAATTTGACGATCCCGCCCTGACCCCTGTCCACTTTGTAAGGGAAGGGCTTGGATTTCTGGAACTTTTCCACGGACCAACCTTGGCTTTTAAAGACATGGCCCTTTCGATTCTTCCTCATCTGATGAAGGCAGCCCAGGACCGACTGGGGGATTGCCGGCAGAGACTCATTTTAACGGCGACCTCGGGCGATACCGGAAAAGCTGCGATGGAGGGCTTTGCAGGTATCGAGGGCATGGGCGTTCTCGTCTTTTATCCCTACCAGGGAGTCAGCCCCATGCAGGAGCGGCAGATGCTCACTCAGACCGAATATAATGTTCAGGCAGATGCTGTCCGGGGAAATTTTGATGACTGTCAAAGAGAAGTGAAAAAGCTCTTTGAGGACCAGGAACTTTCCCGCAGCCTGGCTGAAAAAGGGGTAGCCCTCTCTTCCGCTAACTCGATTAATATCGGCCGGCTTATTCCTCAAATTGTTTATTATTTTGATGGCTACCGCCAGTGGGTCCAAAAGGGAAGACTGAAAAGGGGTGAACTTCTCAATGTGATCGTTCCTACCGGAAATTTCGGCGATGTCCTGGCCGCCTTCTATGCGAAAGAAATGGGCCTGGGTCTGGGGGAAATTGTCGTTGCCTCCAATGACAATAAGGTCCTCTATGATTTTTCACAAAGCGGAACCTACGACGCCAACCGGAAGCTCATTTTAACCTCCAGTCCCTCCATGGATATCTTAATTTCTTCGAACCTTGAACGCTTCTTATATTTAAAGGAAGGAAAAACAGAGAAGATTCGTCAGAGGATGGGGGATTTGAAGGAAAAAGGGATCTTTGAATATCCCAGAGAAGCTCTTTACAAAGCGGCCTGGGCCAAGGAGGAAGAAACCAGTTTTGCCATCCGGGAAGTCTTTGAAAAAGACCATTATCTGATGGATCCCCACACGGCTGTCGCCTACGCTTCTGCAAAAAAGCTTTCCCTAGAGGGTCCCCTTATGATTGTTTCGACGGCTTCCCCTTATAAATTCCCCAAAAAGATATTAAATTCTCTTGGAAAGGAAGTCCCTGACCATTGGATGGATGCAGTAAGGGCCATTTCGAAGGAAACCGGCCTTGAAATTCCTCAGCCGATCAAGGCGATGGGAAGCTCTGAGCCAAGAAAGGAACGGGTCATTTCTCCGGAAGAGATGAAAGAAGAGGTCCTTTTTGCCGGCTCCGGAAAGGGATTTGTCCTGGGCTACGACTCAATCCTTTCCCGTCCCTTATATAACATCAACCGTTTTCGCAATTCTTAAAAATAGAAAGAGTTTGATCATGAATTCCTGGAAAATCTTTGTTCCGGCGACGACCGCCAACTTAGGTCCGGGCTTTGACTGTTTGGGTCTTGCCCTAGGGCTCTATGACCATTTCACTTTTTTCCCGGCAGAAGGGCCTTTGGAATCGGCTCCTCTTTATGGCTCAAAAGAAGAATCTCCCTATGCCCCCAAAGGAAACCTTGTCATTGACTCCTACTGGGCTTATGGGAAAAGGGAAGGGATAAAGCTTCCCGCCGTGAAAGTGAAAATT
>CAMYOR010000114.1 GCA_947278105.1 uncultured Tissierellia bacterium | reverse complement strand
TCTCTCTGAACTCGTTCTCCCGCAGCTCCAGCCTGGTTCTTCCATCATGCCGGGAAAGGTCAATCCCACGCAGATTGAAGCCATGGCGATGGTGGCCGTCCGGGTCATGGGAAACCACACTTCCCTTACAATTGCTAATTCTCAGGGCAATTTTCAGCTCAACACTTACCTTCCTCTTTACGCCCGTCTGATCTGGCAGTCGATCCGCCTTCTTTCGGATGCAATGGATTCTTTTTATGAAAGGTGTTTAAAAGGGATCGTTGTCTGTACAAAAAAGATGGAAGAGAATCTGGAAAAGAGTTTGATGACCGCAACCTTTCTTACGCCCTATTTGGGTTATGATCAAACCAGTAAGCTGGTAAAAAAAGCTGAAAAGGAGGAAAAGACCATAAGACAGGTTGTCCTGGAAGAGGGAGCCATGAGCGAAGAAGAATTTGACCGGATCTTTGATCCCCAGGAGATGATCTATCCTAAAACCCAGGAAAATGCCGGAAAATAAAGATTTTCTTCGGTAGGAAAAACCTTTGAGAGTATAATATTATATTATTAGGAAAGCAAGGATCTTTAAAAACTTGAAACCTTAGGAGGACGGATTCAATTTGACAAGCCAGCGGTGGAATGAAGAAAATTTGGAGGCGATGGAAGTCTCTGCCCTTTTTGGAGAACTAGATCAGAATAAAAAGCTTTTAGAAGACCGGTTGGCCGTTCATGTTATTTATAAGGATGGCCAGCTTTGGGTGGAAGGGGAGGAGGCGGATGTTACGGCCGCCATCTCCATTTTTAATTCTATGTTGAAGATCGTTCGCCGACAGGACTTCATCACGAAGCCTGAGGTGGAATACTTAATTCGTATGCAAAATCAAGATGCCCAGGTGCCGGTAGAGGAAATGATGGAAAATATCATCATTACGACTGCCCATGGAAGACCGATTCGCCCCAAGACCCTGGGACAGAAAAAGTATATCGACGATATTCAGACCCATGGCTTTACCTTCGGGATCGGGCCGGCGGGAACCGGAAAGACTTATTTAGCCGTTGCTATGGCGGTTAAGGCCTTTAAAACTAATGAAGTCAATCGAATTATTTTGACTCGTCCGGCCGTAGAAGCCGGTGAAAGCCTGGGCTATCTTCCTGGGGATCTCCAGGAAAAACTGGATCCCTATCTTCGCCCTCTTTATGATGCCCTTTTTGAAATTTTGGGCCATGATAATTATATCAAGCTTAAAGAGAGAGGACAGATTGAGGTGGCCCCCTTGGCTTATATGAGGGGAAGGACCCTGGATAATTCCTTTATTATCCTTGATGAGGCGCAAAATACCAGCCTCCAGCAGATGAAAATGTTTCTTACCCGGCTGGGCTATGGGTCTAAGGCTGTTATTAATGGGGATGTTACGCAGATTGATCTTCCTCGGGGAAAAAGGTCAGGCCTTCAAATCATCCAGCACATTTTAAAGGGGGTGGACGGGATTTCCTTCTGTTACTTTAATCGGGCAGACGTAGTCCGTCATCCTCTCGTTCAGCGGGTCATCGATGCCTTCTCTGTTTATGAAAAGGAAGAGGAAAAAAGAGACGCCGGGGAAAATCCTGGTGAGAAGGGCGAGGGTGGCGGAGAGGACGGGCAGGCTCTGGCCCACCGCACGGGAAGAGAAGGGACTTTTTCCTGGTCCAGCCGAAAAAGGAAAAGAAGGTAAAGAATGGATCTGGAAATTGATAACCGGGACCCGGCCTTAGAACTGACCGAAGAAAGACGAAAACTTCTGGAATCTGCACTCAGGGCAGGGATCGAATATGAGGACCTCCCGGAGGAGGTCGAGATTTCCCTTTCTTTTGTTGGAAATGAAGAAATTCGCACCTTAAACCGGGACTTCCGGGGGGTAGACCAGGAGACGGATGTTCTCTCCTTTCCCTTATATGAAGGAGAAGAGCTGGGGGAAAAGATTCTAAAGGGCGAGCCTTTTATCGCTGGCGATATCGTCATTAACCAGGACCGGGTGGAAAAACAGGCAGAGGAATATGGACATTCCCAGGACCGGGAGGCCGCTTACCTTGCTGTCCATTCCTTCCTCCACCTCCTGGGTTATGATCACATAAAAGAAGAAGAGAAAAGAGTGATGAGAGCCCATGAAGAGGCGATTCTTGGGAAAATCGGCCTTTCTCAGGAGGACCTGGGACTGGGAAAAAACCTGGTTTTAACGGAGAATCCTTCCTTTAAATCGGGCTTTTGTGCTGTCATTGGCCGGTCGAATGTTGGTAAATCCACTTTTTTAAATGCCATCCTGGGACAAAAGCTCTCCATTATTTCCAACAAGCCGCAGACCACGAGAAATGACATCCTTCTGATCTATACCGATCAGAGAATGCAGGTCATTTTTACCGATACGCCCGGGATTCAGATCCCGAAAAATGAGTTGGGCAGGGCGATGATAAAAATGAGCCGCAAAGCCCTCCAAGGGGTGGATCTTTGCATTTATATGACTGATCTTGAAAAAGGACCGGGCAAGATGGATCTTCAAATCTTAGAAAAGCTCAAAGAACAAAAATCAACACCCCTTCTTGCTTTATTAAATAAAGAAGACCTGGCTTCACCGGAAGATCTGAAGGAAATCGTGTCTTTCTATGAGGACCTGGGCATTTTCAAGAAAGTGATTCCCCTTTCCGCTAAAAGGAATGAGAAACTGGATGAGGTAAAAGAGGCCATCTATGACCTTCTTCCGCAGGGCCCCCTGTACTATCCCGAGGATATGGTTACGGACCGGCCTGAACGATTTATTATTAGTGAAATTATTCGGGAAAAGTGCCTGAAAAACCTCCAAAAAGAGGTTCCCCACGGGGTTGCGGTTGAAATTCGAGACATGAAATACCGCAAGCAGGATGGGCTGGCGGATATTGACGCCGAGATTGTGGTGGAAAGAGATTCTCACAAGGGTATTGTCATAGGAAAAGAAGGGAAGATGCTTAAACAAATCGGCATCCAGTCCCGAAAAGAAATTGAAAAGCTTCTGGAGGGGCCGGTTAACCTCCGTCTTTTTGTCAAGGTTCGGGAAAATTGGCGAAAGGATAAGAAAAAAGTGAAGCAGTTTGGCTATGACGAATAGGAGTTTTCAGCTTCGGGCTCTGGTTCTGGTAAGTCATGATTTCCAGGAATCCTCCCGGATGATTGAAGTTTTGAGCCAGGAAAGAGGAAAACTGACCCTGGTTTGCAAGGGAGCAAGGCGCAATAAAAGCGGAATGCTCAATCTCACAGAACCTTATACGGAAGCATGGATGAACATCATTGAAGGCCGCTCTTCCTATTATCTGAAAGACGGAGAGCTGATTGATGCCCATCCGGGCCTTCGAAAATCGATCCGGAGAATGGGCCTGGCTGCCTTCGGTACAGAACTTTTAAGGGCCATCCTTTTTGAAGGGACAGACGAGGAGCTTTTTGATTTTTATCGGCAGTTTTTAAAAATAGTCAGCCAGGCTCCGGAAGAGGCAGCCACTCCCCTTGCCGGGTCGTATCTATTAAAATTATCCAGCTTGATCGGTTTTCGGCCGATTTTAGGCCGGTGTCTGATTTGCTCCAAGCCCATTCATCCGCCCTGTCTCTTTGATCTTTATGGAGGGGGGATGGTTTGCGGTGACCATGAAAGCCCGGGAATCAGAATAGGGGAGGCCATTTATGAGGAGCTAAAGGGGTATATTTTAAAAAGTTTTAAGGAAATTGCGGACCAACCCCGACCTGAAAATGAAGATGCCCAGAGGGAGGCGGCCGATCTAGCCCTACGATATTTTCAGATCCATACGGATCGAAATGGCTTAAAATGCCTGAATTTACTGCAAAGTCTTCAGGCTGTCTCTTATACACATCTCCGAGCCCACGAGACATCTCAGGAACTCGTAT
>CAMYOR010000113.1 GCA_947278105.1 uncultured Tissierellia bacterium | reverse complement strand
ACCTCTCTATTCGTCGGCAGCGTCAGATGTGTATAAGAGACAGCAAAAAACCTCAAAAAATTCAAAAACCGGAATCAAATTTCAATCCACGCACCCCTCGCGGGGTGCGACAGCTAAATGTGGATGTCGAAGAGTTCTCGGCTCTACATTTAGTATAAAGTTGGACGTATTCATTATTTTATCCCAAATATCAGTTCAAATCGTCCTGAATATTTGAGCGAACTGTGGGAGAAAACATGATCACTGGGGGTTCGCCCCAAGCTTTGCTTTCTTCCTTTTTTTGGAGCGTTTTTTTCTATTAAAGTATTCATATCTTTTAGAGTATCAATGGCTCATCTGGTTGAAAGACCTCTTTGACCCCGTAATGGATGACCGATTTTTGGTAATTTTTTCCTAGCTTATAAATTCTGATGGAGTCCTCCTTCTCATTATAAATGGCCTTTAGGCGCTCTTTTAATTTCAGTAGTTTTTCTGAATCGATATCGCATTCATAGACTGAATTTTGTACTCTTTGTCCGTAATCCAGGCATATTTTTGCAATTTTATTGAGCCTTCTTTGGCCTTCCCTGGTTTGCGTATGAATATCATAGGAAACCAAAATATTCATTTTGCCTACCTCCAAAAAAATGGTGGATATTGGTCTAAATCCCCTCGTAAGAAGCGGGCCAGGAGCAAGGCCTGGATATGCGGCACTAAGCCCCAGGACATTTTTTCCTTTAAAAAGGGATGCTGAAGATCTGAAAATTTTTGTTTTTGCCATTCCGTTAAAAATTTCCGCCGCCCTTCTTCCGTAAAAATAACCGCTCCACTGTCTTGAAAAATGAAATCTTGGCGGCTGACTTGGCCTAGGTTTATAAGGCGAAGGACAAAACGGTCTGCTGCCATGGTCCGAAGCTCTTCTTCAAAATCTAGGGCCAGAGAGATTCTGCCCGGACGATCCGTATGGAAAAAACCTACATAAGCATCCAACCCAACTGCTTCCAACGCTCCCGCAAAATCCAAAGCGAGTAGGGTATAGGCATAAGAAAGCATCGCATTGACAGGATCTAGAGGCGGCCTGCGGCTCCGGCCCTTAAACTGGAAGCATTCTTTGTTGGTGAGGATCATTTGATCGAAAAGGCTAAAATAAGCGGCCTGGGCCTCTCCTTCAACTCCCCTAAGGCTTTCTTTGGTCTGGCTTTGAAGCGCTTCATTCTTCTCATCTCTTAAATGATCGATCACCTCATCAAAATTGGAGGGATGGATGCGAAGAGAGTACTGGTTTCGAAAACGCTGCAAAAAATTCTTGCTATTGATGATCTTCGCCGTAATCATATTCCGGCTGATGGCAAGAGATGCCGCCTCGTCTAAAGAAGTTTCAATCTGCTTTCGGCGAAGAAGCACATTGCCCTGAGACGGCGAGACAAATCGTCCCGCTAATCTTCCAAAAGGATTCAAAATAGATAGGGCAATAGAATAGTCTGCGCACTTTTGTAAAAGCTCGGCACTGACACCAGAATGAGAAAAGACGATGATCGCCTCTAGATTGTGAAGAGGATACCGATGTTTCGTTTTCCCCTTTTCCCTTAAAGTAATGTTTTCCCCTGTAATCCCTAGAAAGTATGAGGGATTCGTGACATATAGGGTATTTAAGAGCTTTCTCATCGGTCTTCCTCAAGATTATTCTTAATGTAAGTGCTAGCTGATTGGCGATTCCCCACTTCCGGCAGACACAATTCTTTCATTGAGCAGGACCGGCACTTGGGCTTTTCTTTCGCTTTTGGAGTATAGCCTCTTTCCATATATTGGTGCATCTCTTTGACTATTTTCTCCACCTCTTCCCTCAGGTCGTCCGTAAATACGACTTTTGAGCGGCGGCGGGAAGAAAAATAGTAAATTGCCCCTTCAGAAATTTTACAGGCCGTCATTTCCTCCAAACAAATTGCCTGAGCGGTAAGCTGCAAAATGTTGCTGTGATCTATTCTTTCGATTCCTCTTTTATATTCAATGGGATAAATTAAATACTTGTCTTTCCAGCGTGGAAAATATGCGCCGTCCTCACTCTGATGCAGTTCAACGATATCGCAGACCCCTTCAATATGAAGCCTCTCTGAACGGACGCGCATCGAATGAACACAAATAATATCCTTTCTTTTTTCAGTAATTTCCGGATCGTCTACCCGACGGTGAATGAGCTGTCCATGGGCTGTGAGGAAACTTTCCTTCCATTGTTGTTCGATATGAATCAAGGCCCAGCGACGCCGGCAAAAAGAAAAATGCTGAATTCCGGAAATCATCAGATCTTCCATAAGACAATTCCTTGAGTTCCGATTAATATCCCTTAATCACCTCAATTTTGAGGCCTTTTTCTTCCAAGGCACGGGCTTTTTCTTCATCCAAATGGACATGGAAAAGGTCATAATCTTCCACAGGATTATTGGGGTCGAAATCCGGAGCGCTTTGGACCAGTTGATGGATTTTTGCACTAGAGACCAGGCCCAGTTTTGATGGATGCTCAAACCAGAATACTTCCTTCACTTCCATGGACCCATCTGGCCTTGCAGAGGATGCATCGTTGACAAAAAGGGTGCGAAGGGCTTCTTTGATTGCCTGGGCATCTTCAAAGGAAAATCCAGTCTTTTCCGCAAAATAGGGATTGATGCTGCCGCAAAACTGATAGACGCCAAACTCCACGAAGCTTTTTGATCCCATGGTATCGGATGATTTTTTTCCGGTGGTGGAGGCCATCCCATCGGTACTCCGAGTGATCTGCATGGTGGTAATGACAACCGGTGAAAGGCTCTTGGCTAGACTGATGGATACGGGGCCTCGAATCCCGATTGATAATTTATCAAAGGTCACCACCTGTCCGAAAGAACGGGTGTCCATCCACTTTTTGCAAAAATAATCAAAAATCTCCTGATCCGTGGGCTTGGATCCCAACTCCTTGATATTGGCTTTATACCGGGCTTCCAAAGAATACTGATCATCCTCCACCCGATCCCTGGCCTGGACAAAAATGGGAAATCCTTTATCCTGGAGGCGATTGCGAATTTTTCGCTTAATGCAGACGTCACTCATTTCCCCATAAGACATTAAATCGGTCCGGGGCAAATTTGCACTCAAAGGATCTCCATTCGGATTCGCATCCTTGACAGTAAAAGTCACCACAAAATCAATCTTATGATCTAAAATTGTCATCTCATTCTCCTTCTCTTATTTCTTCCACATTTTCATCCATATTTTCTTGCTTTTCCTCTTCGGCCTGGGTCTTCTTTGTTTTAAAAAAGGCCTGCGACTGACCATAGTATCCGAACAGAAACATTTCATTGAGTGCTTGCTGCCCTTGTCCTTGATTTGCCTGACAAATTCGAGGCATTAATTCGCCTAGAAGAATCTCGTAATAGCGGGCTCTTTCGGGCTTCTCCGCTTTTAACTGACGAAAGTAGGGCTGAATCTTTGCAGATAAGGTCACATTGACCCAGTTGGGGCGGGCGATAAAAGCAGTCCATAGCCTGGCCGCATTGGTCTCCCGGTCATAGGCGGGATTCGTATTATCCTTGCCTTCCTGACTGGATTGGCCCATTTTTTTAAAATACTGGCAATCCTTTTCAATCCGGTCATAGACCGCCAAGAGCCTACCGTAAAGGTAAGAGCGGTCGTCACATTGTTCATCCAAATATGCCAAATTTTTTTCCTCCTTCATGTGTTTTGGATACGATTCGGGCAGATCTTTAAAATATTTTTGCAGGACAATGCAGTCCATTTGCAGCTGATTGGGCCAATATTTTTTGTAATGGGCTCGGTCTTTTGCATTATGCCAGGCCTTGGTGGCGAGGGCTGCGGGAAGGGGTCTTCTCTCCATCACCGATGGAATCAAATCTTCCATCATCTTTCCCGCAATTGCCTTGTTCCGATC
>CAMYOR010000112.1 GCA_947278105.1 uncultured Tissierellia bacterium | reverse complement strand
ATCCTGAGATGTCTCGTGGGCTCGGAGATGTGTATAAGAGACAGGCCCGGGGGAGACAGCTTCCTTTGGCTCTGGCTGCCATTGTCATAGTCCTGGGGATTCTGAGTCTGATTTTCACTTTGCTGGAGATCGGCCGGATGAATTTCCGTCTTTTTTTCTTCGACAATCTCTTCAATCTTAAAAAGGCCGCCGGGAGACCGCCAGAGAATGGCTTTTTTCTCAGCATGGTAGGGCTTTTTTTGGTCTGGATCTCCGCCCATGTAGTCCAGTTCATAGGAGATTTCCAGCTTGTCCCGGCTGATCTTGGCTTCGGTGATATTGGCAGAGGCTAAAATTCCCAGAGAATCGGCCTTCATGGAAAGGGTGTCCCCCTGAATGTTATAGGGCCCGCCATTTTCCTTCAGAGACCAGTCGCAGAAGGAATCGAGAAAACGCTGAAGGTCGGTGAGAGAATAGGCATGGGCCTTTTGGCGGCCAAAAAGGTTGGTCTCATTCATAATATCCCCGCTGATCATCCGAGAAAGGGTGTTTCCAATTGTCTTTGGGGTGGGGCCGTCTTTGAGGATGGGATCCGGCACATAGGAAAGGACAAATTCCAGCTCGCCCTTACTTAGGCCCCCCGCAATGTTATGGGGATAGTCCGCGGGCATCAGGGTGTGCGGGGCCTCGTCCGCCGGCTCCTCTTCACTTAGAGACAGGTCCTGATCCGCCGATTCCGTATTCTCGACCAGGGCAATATCCTTGGGCTGGCGGGTCCGGAGATAAAGGGTGATCAGGGCCAAGGCTGCGGCGATCAGAAGAAGGAAGATAAAAAATTTCCCCAGCCCGGAAGAAGACCTCTTCCTTGACTTCCGGGGCCTTCTTTCATACTGATAATATTCCTCTTTTCGCGCCTTGCGGGCCGAAGGGGACGTTTTCTTCCTCCGTGCTCTTCCATCCCGAAGCGACTTTTCTCTCATGATCGAACCTCTTTTCAGTCAAATACGAGCTTTTTTCACCGGTCCAGGAAGGATCGGCTTTTTCCTAACTTTTTATTCTTTCTCCAGAATTTCCCGCCAATCTTTTAGGGAAGCCTTCTCCTTTTCCGGAAGCTGGGGATAGGCGATGTTCATGGATTCAAACTGGGCATTGACAATTTCGCTGACAATGTAGCGGGTGTACCATTTCCGGTCCGCCGGCACGACAAACCAGGGGGCATTGGGAGTTGATGTTTCAGAGATCATCTGTTCGTAGGCTTTCTGATAATCATCCCAGTACTTTCTTTCGTTGATGTCGCCGGCGGAAAATTTCCAATTTTTTTCCTCTTCGTCAATCCGGCTCAGAAGCCTTTCCTTCTGCTCCTCTTTTGAGACGTGGAGGAAGAATTTGATAACGGCAATCCCATTCTGGGTCAGGTATTTTTCCCAATTTCGGATCTCCTCAAAGCGATTCTCCCAAAGGTCTTTGGAAATCAGCTCCTGGGGGAACTGGGACCCTTCCGCCTCGAGAAGCTTGTGAACCCGGGTAACCAGGACGTCTTCATAGTGGGACCGGTTAAAGATCATCACATTTCCCCTCCGGGGAAGGTTTAGGTTGCACCGCCAGAGATAGTCATGGTCCAGTTCCAGGCTGGTTGGCTGTTTAAAAGAAGTCACTTGGGTCCCCTGGGGGTCCATTGCCGTAAAAACGTGCTTGATCAGCCCATCCTTGCCCGCGGCGTCCATGGCCTGGAGGACAATCAGAAGGCCATAGCGGTTATCCGCATAAAGGACATTTTGATAGGCTGCAAGTTTATCCAGATTTTCCGGGAGGAGCCTCTGGTAGACCTCCTCCTTGGTCAATTCTCCCTCATAGGAGGTATCCCAGTCTTCCAGCTTTAATTTATTGTCTTCTTTCACCTGATACTTTTTCCAGTCATGGGCCATGGCGCCCTCCTTCCGACATATTCGTCTTTATTTAATATTATACATTATCACAATGAGGAAAACTTTGAACCCGGAAAAAAAAGAGCTATCATTAATTTACAGGAAAATGAGTTTCAAGCTCGAAAATGAATGAAAGGGACCCATCATGAAATTACTGTTTATCATTTTAAATGACCCCAATAAGCTCCGTCCCCTCCTGAAACAGTTTGGAAAGCACCATATCAATGGAGGCACCCTCTTCGACTCCGAAGGCATGGCCTCCTCTTCCATTGTCCAGCAGGCAGGCGGCTACCACCTTCAGATTTACTCGATGATTAACGAGGGCCGCGCCTTTAATAAGACCATTATGATGGTTCTTAATGAGGAGCGTCTGCCGACGGTAATCCGCATCGTGGAAGATACCCTGGGAAATTTAAAGGGGGAAAATACCGGAATTTGGTTTACCGTTGACGTCGACCAGTTTAACGGCATTCTTGACCACTATGATGATAATGAATATGATGACGACCCGGAGTAAGGAGTGAATTGAATGTTTGTCATTAAGATGCTCGCAATTATGATTTTAATTGGTCTTCTGGGCGCTAAACTTGTCGGCCTAGTGCGCCTGCCGGATGTCACAGGATATATTCTGGCAGGCTTAATTATTGGTCCTTCTGTTTTCGGCCTTTTAAAGCCCAGTGACCTGGCCGCTTTTCGTCCCCTCAACGATATTGCCCTCGGCTTTATCGCCTACAACATCGGCTGCGGGATGAATATCCAGCACATTAAAAACTTGGGCTGGAAGATTATGACGATCACCTTTTTTGAGGCCGGGGTCCCCTGGGTTTTTGTGACCATCGCCATGATGCTGTGCGGCCAGTCCTTTGCCTTTGCCTTTACCATCGGCTCCATTGCCTCGGCAACGGCTCCTGCCGCAACGATCCTGATTATTAACCAGTACCATGCCAAGGGTCAGGTCGTCGATACCCTGATCCCGGCGGTTGCCTTGGACGATGCCTTTTGTATTTTAGCCTTTGGCATCGCTTCTTCCATTTCCTTAAACCTGGTCTCCGGGATTCCGGCGACGGCTTACAATATGGTGCTTCAGCCGCTTCTGGCCATCGCGGCGGCAGTTTTTATCGGCCTTGTTGCGGGCCTTATCACCCTCATCCTGGCCCGCTACCTCCATAGGGAAGGGGATGTCAAGATTTTGGATATCGGCATGATCTTCGCAACGAACTTTGCGGCTCTGCATTTTGGCCTCTCAAACCTCCTGGCTCTCATGTGCCTGGGCCTTGTCCTCGGGAACTTCAGCTCCCGGAGAAGGGTGAATGTGACTGCGCTGGATGGGATTTTTGATCCGGTCTTTGTCGCCTTCTTCTGCTATGCGGGTGCGAACCTCAACCTCACGGCCCTCCGGGAAGCAGGAATTTTGGGGATTGCCTTTGTCCTTGCTCGGGCCATTGGAAAATACAGCGGGGCCCGCCTGGGGGCTTCGATCTCGAAGATGAGCGAAGAAATCCGCAAGTACCTGGGCGTGACCCTCCTTCCGGAGGCGGGCGTTGCCATTGGCCTTTCGGCGGTCGTCACGAACCTCTTTCCCCCGGACATGGCCACAACGATTCAGGCCATTATTCTAGCGGCGGTGATTGTCAATGAAATTGCCGGCCCCATCCTTGCGAAGATTGCCCTCCAGAAGGCGGGCGAAATTGAGGCGGGCCTGTGATTGCGGGGCTTTGACAGGGGCCGGCCAGGGGCCGGGCCCGACTAAAGCCCTCAAAAACCCTGGGAAATCGGCGGGGTCAGCGTTTCACAGGAATAGGTCGCTGTTTTGACAGGGGCCCGGCCCCGCTGGGCCCCGGCGGGGCCTAAAAAAGCATGGCAATTCGCCGGGTTCGCCGTTTCACATGAATCGGTCGCTGTTTTGACAGGTCCCCGGCCCCGGCGGGGGCCCGACGGGGGACGAAAAAGCATGGCAAAGTGGCGGGGTCGCCGTTTCACATGAATCGGTCGGACTTTTGACAGGTCCCCGGCCCCGGCGGGGGCCGAAAAAGCATG
>CAMYOR010000111.1 GCA_947278105.1 uncultured Tissierellia bacterium | reverse complement strand
CTTCCTTCTTAAAACAAGGCATTGCCGAAGGCAATGCGGCTTTAGCCGCCCGCCGTAGGCGGGCTTCCTTATGTGAAATTTCAGGGAACCGCCCCACTCCATCCTAATCGGGATTTTGGGACATTTAGGGTGGAAAAAGAGTTCCACCCTAAATCGCACTTTTGTGGGTTTAGGGTGGGGTTTTTAGTGTTAAATTTTTAACAGGGCCCTTGGCTCGCTCAACATGAAGGCCTTCATCACACCCTAATCAGCGCTTGGGAGTGTTTGGGTTAGGCTCCGGTTTTCAGTGCTGTTATTTGCCAACGTGGATAGACCTTAGGAAGTTTTGAAGGTCCCCAGCCTGGGATGTCAGTGCTGTTATTTGCCAACGCGGAAGGACTTTAGGAAGTTTTGAAGGTCCCTGGTCTGGGATGTCAGCGCTGTTATTTGCCAGCCCGGAAGGACTTTAGGAAGTTTTGGAGGTCCTTGGACTGGGGATGGTGGAAGATCTGGTCTGGGGAGCCGGCTTCTGCAATGGTCCCATTTTCCATAAAGAGGATTCGGTCGGAGACTCTTTCAGCGAATTCCATCTCATGGGTGACGACTAACATGGTCATGCCTCCTTCAGCAAGGTCCCGCATTACATTGAGAACTTCTCCGACGTTCTTGGGATCGAGGGCCGAGGTTGGCTCATCGAACAGGAGAACTTCTGGATCCATGCAGAGGGCGCGGGCGATGGCGACTCTTTGCTGCTGGCCGCCGGAAATTTGGCTGGGTCTGGCTTTTGCGTAGGGGGCCATGCCGACCTTGTCCAAGAGTTTCATGGCCTTCTTCTCCGCTTCAATGCGGGAACGGCCCAGGACCTTGATCTGGCCCAAGGTGCAGTTTTCGAGGACGCTCTTATTTTGAAAGAGGTTAAAGGATTGGAAAACCATGCCGACCCGGGCCCGGTAGTGGCGGCGGTCGGCCCCGCGCTCGAGGATGGACTTTCCATGGAAGAGGATCTCGCCATCGGAGGGTTCTTCCAGGAGGTTAATGCAGCGGAGGGTGGTGGATTTTCCAGAGCCGGATTCGCCAATCAGGGAAATGACTTCCGAGGGGGTGACATCGAAGGTAATGTTCTTTAATACTTCATGGCCACTGAAATTCTTCCGCAGGCCCCGGATTTGAAGGATGGGCTTGCAGGTGCAGGGGGCATCCGGGGAAAGGGCATCCTCCGAGGGATTGTCCGTGGGTGGATTATCCATGGAGGGGTTGTCAATCATAAGGTTGTCAACCGAGGAATTATCCGCGGGTGGGTTGTCAATCAAGGGATTGTCAACAGAGGGATTATCCATGGGTGGGTTGTCAATCATGGAATTGTCAACTGAGGGATTGTCAGTGGATGGATTGTCAATCAATGGATTTGTCATAATGGCCTCCTTTAATTGGTGGCGGAAGTCAGCTCAAAGGGCTTGTCCGGGTTGAAGCGGCCGGAAAGGATCTTTAAGAGACGGGAGAGGATCAGGGTGAGAACAAGGTAAATGACGGCGGCGATAAAGTAGGCCTGGAAGGTCTTTAGGGTCGAGCCGGCCACGCCCTTGGTGAGGAAGAAGAGCTCGGTCACGGAGATGACGTTTAAAACCGAGGTATCCTTGACGTTGACAATGAGTTCATTGCCGATGGAAGGAAGGATGGCCCGGATGGCCTGGGGCAGGACCACGTCAAAGATGGTCTGGGTGTGGGAAAGGCCAATCGCCTTGGCTGCCTCCAGCTGTCCTTCGCTGACGGAATCCATGCCGCCGCGGATGGTCTCCGCAAGGTAGGCGCCGGTGTTGATGGAGACGATCAGGAAGGCGGCAAACATGGCGTTCATGTCGATGTTAAAGAACATTTTCGAGCCATAATAAATCAGCATGGCCTGAACCATCATCGGGGTCCCACGGAAGACTTCTACGTAAATGGTGCAGATGGCGTAAAGGAGATTAACGATGAAATTGCGGCCGCCGGGGTAGGTGTCTCCAGAGGGGATGGTGCGGATCAGCTGAACGAGAAGGCCAATCAGAAAGCCGATGGCTGTGCCGACGATCGAAATCAATAGGGTGATGGCCATGCCCCGCCAAAAGAGGGAGGAATAGTCTGACCAGATTTTTTTGACATCGTCAAAAAAGCCATTCTTTTTCACCTCAGTCTCGTTGCCATCGTCCACGGTGGAAAGCTCGATGTACTTGCCCATGGCCTCCCCCCGCTCTTCTTCGGGAATTTCGCTGAGTCCTTCATTGATCCTTTCGCGGGCGGGGCTGTCTTTAGCGAGCCCGATGGCGATGGAAATATCATCCGGGGTAAACTTGAAGCCCTTGCCCTGGTCAAAGACAGTGTAGGCCAAGGAAGGATTGGCGACGACGGCCGCCATGGCCCCGGGGCTCTCGCTGACATAGCCATCGATCTTTCCGGCGGAAAGAGAGGTGATCATGGTCGGGAAATCGGCCAAAGCTGTCTGCTTTTTAACATTTGGGATCTGGTCGATGACTTCATAGTGGAAAGTATTGAGCTGGCCGGTGATCTTTGCGCCAGCGAAGTCTTCCAGAGACTTGGCCTTAGCATAGGGGCCGTCTTTACGAACCACCATCACCAGGTCTGACTTATAGTAATAGTCGGTAAAATCAATGGTCTTTCTGCGCTCTGCGGTTGGGCTCATGCCGGCCAGAATGCCATCGATCTTCCCGGATTCCAGGGCGGGCGGAAGGCCGTCCCATTCGGTTTTGACAATTTCAAGCTTGACGCCCAGCTTGTCACAAAGCTTTTGCGCCAGCCAGACGTCATAGCCCGTGGCATACTCTCCGGGGCTGTTGGAAACAGGAACTGCTCCATTTTTGTCCGTGGACTGGGACCAGTTAAAGGGGGCGTAGTTGACCTCCATGCCGATGGTAAAGACCCCGTCTGCCAGGGGATCGGCCGGGGCCGCCTGGGCTGTCTGCGTGAAAAGGGGTATAAAAACGAGCAGCCCGACCAAAAGAAAGAGAAAATAAGTTCTTGAACGATGCATAAGTCTCTCCTTGATATGCGTTCCGCTCCCTTGAGGATGCCAGGTAAAAAAAATAGGAAGAAGCTGTGCTTCTTCCGTGTCCACCACAGTAGCACAACATCGGTCTGAGCGAAGTTCCGATGACAGTCCTGCACCTATTCGATGCAGACCCAACCTGATCCAGCCCGCCGGCTGAACGTTTCGGCAACGCACCCTTTCACTCTCTTCCCCGGCTGCCGCCTCGGAAAGTTACTGATGTGCACTGCGCCTCTACTTCTTTTATTCAATTGCATTCCCTCTTATATCTTTATCAGAGTAAAGTCTTTGTTCTTTACCTCGGTAAAGTCAGGAATGATTGGGACTACTATACAAAAGATTTCTGGGATCGTCAAGGGAAAAGTAAAAATTTTTGACAAAAAAGAATCAGGTCTCTTTTTCTGGGGTACGAACACGGGTGTGAGCTTGCGCCGGGGCGGGGTTTTGGGGCGCGAAGGGCGAGGCGAGGCGGCGGCACGGGGATGAGCCCCTGGCCCCGGAGGGGCCAGGGGCTGGGTTAGACCAGGGTTTTAGCCCCCGCCGCCAGTTTACGGGCGGCGGGGGGTGAAGGATTTAGCCGAGCCGCAGCAAATCCAGGGCTAAACACCGATGCCTAACAAATGCCAAGCCTAGGGCTGAGCCCGCGCCACCGGCGCGGGCTTTGGAGGGCCCACGGTGCGGCGAGGCCCCGGAAAATTAAGGTGTCCCGGCCCCTGGCCGGGACGAAGGGGGCAGCAGAGACCACGGCGGGGCTCGGGGAGTGTAGGGCGAAGTGAGAAAGCGATTGTTAAATATTTGACGCAATGTGGGGCTTGCGGTGAGCGGCCGAGCCGGGAAAAACGCCGCCCACGGGCGGCTCCTTCTGAAAACAAAGCATTGCCGAAGGCAATGCGGCTTTAGCCGCCCGCCGTAGGCGGGCTTCCTTCTC
>CAMYOR010000110.1 GCA_947278105.1 uncultured Tissierellia bacterium | reverse complement strand
GGTTGGGTCCTACCCCATCATTGCCGGTTACGAAAACCAAAGATTGGAATTTTCCAAAGCAGAACCGGAAGTCTACAAGCAAATCAAAGATGACCTGGTGATCCTCTACCCCCGGCCCACTGTTTGGTCCTCGCACATTTATATTGCCTTAACTGAACCGGGACAAAGGGGTCTTCATGCCCTGAAGGATCCGGAGATTCAAAGCCTGGCCTGGAAAAATCACGGCTTTCGAACGGTCGTTTCCGGGACCGAAAATACGGATGAATTCCAAGTTAAAGGAATTCCCAAAACGATCAATTATGTGATGCCCATGCCCTCCATAGATGTGATGTTAAAGCTGATGAACGCCCTTTCCCAATCGTAGAAAAAAGGGGCCTTATCGAGCCGTCCTTATTTTAAATTTTCAAAAGGAGAAAACCCAATGTCTCAAGAAATCAAATTAGAAGATCTCTTAAAAAACCAGCCCAATGTACCCGCAAAAATCATGGATGAAAGAGAAGCCTCCATCCTGACGAAAAATGACCTTCCTGAACTTTCTAACGAAGAGCGCCAAAAAATCAATGCCATTAAAGAAAACCTGGACCTTCGGGACACCTCCCTTGCTCCTTTTTACGGAACAGACTCACAGAAAAACATGGCTGAATTTTCTGATTCCATCCTCAGCCAGGTCCGGTCCAGAAACGCCGGCGATGTGGGGAAAAATCTCACAAATCTTTTGGTTGCCGTAAAAAATAATCCTCCGGAAGAAAGCCAGAGCTTTTTCAGTAGGCTTTTCCACGGGGGAAAAATGGAAATTGAACGAATTATCGCTTCGTATGATTCCCTGTCGGGGCAAATTGATCAGATTTCTGCCCAACTACAAAATCAGCAAAAAGATCTGATGAAAGAAATTCAGGTCTTTCAGCAGCTCTACCAGGAAAACCTCTCCCAGTACCAAGAACTGGGCCTTTATATCGTCGCCGGAGAAGAAAAGGTGAAGGAAATGAGGGAAAAAGTTCTGCCGGATCTCTACGGCGAGGCAAAGGCATCCGATAACCCCATGGCCTTGCAGGTGGTCCAGGACCTGGAGGAAAATGTCAATCGTTTTGAAAATAAGGTCCACGAACTGAAAATTTCACAGACCCTGGCCCTGCAAACGGCTCCACAAATTAAACTAATTCAAAATAACAACCAGCTTTTAGTCGATAAGATTAATAATGTCATCAACAATACTCTTCCTCTCTGGCGGTCTCAAACGGTCATCGCTCTCGGCCTCGCAAAACAGGAAGAGGCCCTGCGGGTTCAAAAGGCAGTTTCCGATGCGACCAATACCCTTATCGAAGAAAATGCCAAAAAGCTGAAGCAGACTTCCCTTGGCATCAAGGAAGAATCCGAAAGATCCATTGTCGATATCGAGGCCCTTGAGGCAGCTAATAAGGATTTAATTGATACGATCAATGGGTCCGTGGAAATTTCCAAACAGGCCAGAGCCAAGCGGGCAGAAGCCGAAGAAAAAATGATCCAAATCAAAAACGATCTCCGGCAGGCGCTCGTTCACGCCATGGAAGAGAGCCAGCATTAAAGATTCCCCAGAAAAACATACTTGAGTTCTTTTTCGGCTTCTGCTTTTAACCGATAAAGAAGCGCGGGATCCGTCGGGGGCCGAGCCATCATCTGATATCTTGGAAAATAGCGGGAAAGGTGGTAGCAAATCTCCTCCCCTTTTCCGCCCTTAAGGCCACGGATAAATTTTGCCATCTCTCTGACTTCCTGCACCTGATCGTTTAATCCCGGAACAATCAGACTGGTGATTTCAATATGACAGACCTCCGCTGCCCTTTCGATAAAATTCATCACCATTTTAAGGTCCCCGCCCAGAACATCCCGGTAAGTCTTTTCACGAAATGCCTTAAGGTCGATATTCATTGCATCGATATAGGGAACAATCTCGTCCAGGACCTCCTGGCTGGCCTCCCCATTGGTGACTAATACGGTTTTCATTCCTGCCTCTTTGACCAGTCGGGCAGTATCTCGAACATATTCATAACCCACCAGAGGTTCATTATAGGTAAAGGCAAGGCCGATATTTCCCCTGTCTTTTAAAGAAAGGGCGAGGTTTTTTGCCTCTCCCGGAGAAAGGATCCGGAAGGGGATGGAATACGTCTCGCCCCCCCTTCTCTGAAAAACAAGGGTCCGGTCCTCTTTTTCAAAGGCTCTTGAAATTTCACAGTTTTGACAAAAAGGGCAAAATAGGTTACATCCGTAGGAGCCCAGGGAAAGAATCATGGATCCGGGATAAAAGTGGTAAAGGGGCTTTTTTTCAATCGGATCCAGGGCCAAAGCAGTGATCTTTCCATAATTTTCTGCAAGAACCCTTCCCTTCCGGCAGGCCCTGGCAAGACAGGGCCCAAACTGGCCTTCTTCCAGCCTGCACTGGCGAAAACAGACCGGGCAAAGAGCTTTTTCACTCATGGCGAATCACCCGAAACCTTTCCAGGTCCACCTCTTCATTTTTTTCGATTCCGGCTTTTCTCCGGGCAATGGCGATCTGCTCTTCGGGCGTATCTACCCCTTCCAGATTCGGCAAAAGAAGACCTCTCCGGCCTCCCCGGCTGACGATCACTCCATATTCCTTCGCGTCCAGCTGATCCATCGAAGACACGGGTTCCGGCTTTTCAAGAACATCCACAGAATATTCAAGTAAGGCCAGCTCTTCCGGCTGAACAGGAGTAAAGCGGGGATCCCTGGAACAGGCAGAAATGGCATTTGAGATAATTTCCTCAAAGAGGGAGGAGCGAACAGGTTCAATGGTTCCGATACAGCCCCTGAGCTCGCCCTCCTTGTGAAGGCTCACGAAAACCCCTGCCCTATTCTTTAAAAGTTCGCCAGGAGGAGTAAAGCGAGATAATTCAGGCCGGCCATTTAAAACGTAGGTTTCCACGGTTTCTCTGGCCAGAGTAAGATAGGGATCTTCTTTTTCCCGCTTCTTCTGAAGCTTCTCTTTTTCCTGACTTACCCACTGGTCCAAAAAATTTCGGGAGGGATCTTCCCCCAAAACATCATAGAAAACCAGGCCGTAGCCCACGCCGGTTACTCCCTGGTGGCTGAAGACTTCCGTCTTAACCTTCTTTTTATCTAAAGCCCCTGCCATAATGCAAATGCTGCGATGGCCGCACTCGGCCGCTTTCTCGCAAAAAGATGCTGGAAATTCCAGAAGTTCTTTAAAATCGGCCCGGCCCAAAACATCCATGACTTTTTGATCATAAACCGGTCCGGCAGGATCATAGCCGTAGGGACCGGACTCTTCCATTTTGTGAGAGAGGTCCCCGGAGGCCACATAGAAGACCCTCCTTCTCAGCCTTTCTGCCTCCTCCTTGATGATCTGGCCCAGCCGATAATGGTCCGCCAGAGAAAGCCCGGACAGGCTCAAACGTACCAGCATGAAATCCTGAACTTCTTTTTCAATAAAATAAAGGGGAACCATGGTCCCGTGGTCCAGCCGGGGATCTCGTTCGCCCAGAGTTCCGGCAGGAAAGTTCAGCTTTTTGGCTCTTTTTTCAATGGCCTGAACCAGGTCCTGGTCGTATCTTTCTTCAAAAGTCACCTGGCCGGCCCCAAAGGACGAAAAAGAACCCTTGGCCCCCTTTCCGGGCGAAATGTGGAAGTAGTCCGAATAGAGAATTGAATGGGGACTGGAAAGGACAATCGTTCCCGGACATTTTTCAGCAATTTTTTTTGCCATTTTTTGATAAGAATCAATTGTTTTTTGAACGATCTTTTCCTCTCCCCTTCCCACTTCGGCAACAATGAGGGGAGGATGCGGAACAAGACAGGCACCTACAATCGCCATAGAAAACCTCCTTAACTTGATCAAAATGCTCATGGGAAATCTTTCGAGCGAATCCACCGTCTTCTCCTTTTATTATAAGCCCTGGAGAGCCCTTCTCTTGTCGGAAAGATCGAATTCGTTATAATCTTTAAAAGGAAAGGATGGAAAAAGACCGTGAATCCTGAAATTAATATCCAAGAAGTCCGCCTTCACACCCCTCGGCTACTGTTAAGAGCCTGTCTCTTATACACATCTGACGCTGCCGACGAATAGAGAGTGTAGATC
>CAMYOR010000109.1 GCA_947278105.1 uncultured Tissierellia bacterium | reverse complement strand
GCACTTTTCAGGGTTTAGGGTGGAGTTGAACAAGGTTTTTGATAAATATTTAACGGAGTTTCGGCTTTTCTTCCACCCTAATTGGCGTTTTTGCAGATTTAGGGTGGAATGGGGGTTCCACCCTAAATGCCACTTTTCGCGGTTTGGGGTGGAGTGAGACGGTATTTTTGTTAAATTTTTAACGAGCTCCATCGGTTCGCCCGACATAAACTATCTCCCACTCCACCCCAAATGGCACTTTTCGCAATTTAGGGTGGAGTGAGGCGGTATTTTTGTTAAATTTTTAACGTGCTCTATCAGTTCGCCCAACATAAACTTTCCCCCACTCCACCCCCATCGGCGTTTTCGGGGGTTTGGGGTGGAGTGGGGGAAAAATGGGAAGGAAGGAACGCCGCCTGCAGGCGGCTCCTTTTGAAACAAGGCTTTGCCGAAGGCAAAGCCTTGTTTCCCCCGCTCCGGCCCCGAGGGCGGGGCCGGAGCGGGGCTAGCAACAGGAGTGGGGCGGAAAGGATCGTCTGGAGGAAGTGTCCGGCTCCGGGCCACGCCGCCCCCTTAATTCGTATTTGCCAGGGGGAGCGAGACCTCGGCCTTAAAGAGGTCGCCATCGATGCTGATCGAAAGCTTTCCATTCATTCCCTGGGTAAAGGTTTCGGCGATGGAAAGGCCGAGGCCGGAGCCTTCTTCGGTGCGGGCCTGGTCTCCCCGGGAAAAGCGGCGAAGAAGCTCTTCGACATCGACATTGAGGGGCTCGGAAGAAATGTTCTTCACCGTAAAGATGGCGTCTTCTCCAACCTGGGCCAGGTCAAGATAAACACGGGTATGGTCCTGGCTATATTTTTGCGCATTGACCAGGAGGTTTTCCAGAACCCGGGAAAGCTTTTCGCCGTCGGCAATAATCAGCAGGGGGGTCTCCGAAAGATGGACCACCTGGGTAAGGTCCTTCTTTTTCCAGCCTTCCTCCCGTTCGGCAAGGATCTGCCGGCAGGCTTCCCGAAAGTCAATTTCCTTTAAATCGTAGTCGATGACCCCGGATGCGGCCTTGGAGGCCTCAATGAGGTCGTTGATCAGAACCTTCAGGCGGGAGGATTTCTGATCCAGGACGTCCAGATACTCCCGGGCATGGCCATTATCCGGCAGGGGCTCATCCTTTAGGAGCTGGACGTAGTTGATGATTGAGGTAAGGGGAGTCCTCAGGTCGTGGGAGACGTTGGTGATCAGCTCCGTTTGGAGGAGCTGGGATTTGATTTCATTTTGAATGGCGGCTTCCATGCCCTCGTCAATCTGGTTTAGGGTCCGGGCGACTTCCTGGTTGGCCCCGTGGAAATCGGCCGGATTAAGGTCCTTATGGAAATTTCCTCGGACCAGCTCCTGCATTCGCTCAAAGAGGCGGTTAAATTCCGCATCCCTCCGGGCCGTCAGCCAGACCCCAGAAAGAGCCCAGCCGATGAAGACAAGAAGCATTAAGGTAGGGCTCCCCGCCATGGCCATAAGAAGGAAGATACTCCCGCCAATGATCCCCCAGAGGAGGTAGGAAAAGAGGTTAAAATGGCGGATGCCCCGGCCTTCTTTGAGATGGCGGCTGAGAGATTGGAAAAAGCGGACAATCCCATAGCAGATGGACCCCTGATAAAACCTTCCCTGCTTCCATTTTCGGACCATGGCGGAGACCAGGTAAAGGCCCAAAAGCTCAAAGATCAGGCTGAGCCCGGCGGCAAGGGCCATCCACTCCCAGGTGAAATAGCGGATGGGATTGAGGAGATTGGCGTTGGCCATGCCCAGGCCAAAGACCGTCCCTAGGAAGCCGAGAGAAACCAGCAAATAGATTTCAATGGGGACGGCTCCCTCGAATTTTCCAAGGCTGGGCCGGGCCTGGCTACCGGTCCTTTTGAGGAAAACGCCCAGGGAGAGGGCCCATACAATCGCCGAAAGGAGACCCAAGGCCAGGGCGGCCCACCGGGCCTTATAAAGGGTGGGATACTTCTGGTTCATGGCGTGGGCATCGTCAAATTCCGGAAGAGAGGAGTCGATTTGAAGGCGGAGGGTCCAGCCGAGGGGAAGGTTCATCTGGGAGCCGGACCTGCGCCTCGAATCGTTGGATTGGAAGGCCTGACTCAGTTCCTTGCTCTTGAGCCCTTCGCCAATTTGGCTGGAGACGTTCGAATAGAGGATGGGCGCAGTCCAGGGCCGGGTCCGGTCTCTTTCTTCTTGGTTGGAATCGATCACTCTTTCTGGACTTTCCACGGTATAGAGAATATTCTTGCTGACGGCAGAAATACCTCCTTTATTTTCACGATAATCGGGGATTTTGCTGCGGATGAGGTTCTGTAAGGCATCGGTCATGGCCTGGTAAGAGCGGACATTTTGCCCGGAGGCCGCAAGGAGACTTTCCTGGTAGAGGGGCTTGTATTTTTCCTCCACCAGCTGGAGGCGGACCTTTTCGCTCCCGGCGACGAGCTTTTCCAGGTTAGAATTGGACTTGTTAATCTGATCCGGGGTAATGAAATTAAGGGCCGGTTCCCCTTCCCTTCCTTCCTCATCCATTTCATCGCTTAAGGGATTAACATAAACCCAGGATGAATTCGCAGTCACGGACGATCCAGCCCAGGCTTCCAGATCCTTCTTTTTATAGAAGAGGTCAGCCAGGGTTTCGTATTCCTGGGGATAATCATTAAGATTTTTTATTTTTGACTTTAAAATGTAGGCATCCTTCTTTTGAGCTTCGGGATTTCCCGCATCGTCAATGAGGGCGGAGAGGTAGGAAATTTCATCCTGGCTTTGCACCTGGTCATCCAACAGGCCCAAAAGAACACAGATGGGAGCATCGTCGGGGACCTTGGCCCAGAGAGCGGCCCGGCTTCTAAAGACGACATCCTGGGCAATGGTATTTGCTTGACGGTCTAAGTATTGGACCAGGCTGGCCGATGTCCAGTAGGATTTCGAACCGGGGAAGGAAATCTCTGAGCGGAGAATGAGCAGGATAAAGAGGGAAAGGCCCAGAACCAGGGCGCTGATCAGCTGGAAAATGAAGGGAATCCGGTTTGACTTTGTCCCCGGGGAATCTTTTTTTAGGGTTTTTTCTTCATTCATTTTTGAGTCCATGGGGGGCCTCCTGTGCGTCAAGCTTATACCCTTGTCCCCAGACAACTTTGATGTATTGGGGATCTTGGGCATTGATTTCAATTTTTTCCCGGAGATGGCGGATATGGACAGCGACCGTCGAAACAGAACCGGCCGAGGCTTCCCGCCAGACTTTTTCATAAATTTCTTCACTGGAATAGATATGGCCCGGTTTTTCCATGAGCATGACCAGGATCCGAAATTCCGTCGGCGTCAGGGTAATGGGCCGGCCTTCGACTTCGACCTGGCGGAGGGAAAGGTTAACCTGGAGGTTCCCCTGGCGGAGGATATTTCCTTCGTCGGAGGCAGGGTCATAGGAATGAAACTGGGTGTAGCGGCGGATCTGGCTTCCCACCCGGGCAACCAGCTCGTTGGCATCGAAGGGCTTGGTGATATAGTCATCGGCCCCTTCTTCCAGACCCGCGATCTTGTCCTTGGCCTCCCCTTTGGCGGAAACGAGAATAATCGGGACGGCCTTTTGCCGGCGAATCTCTTCCAGGGCTTCCATTCCATCCAAAAGGGGCATCATGATATCCAATAAAATGCAGTGAATGGACTGTTTTTCCAGGACTTCCAGGGCCTGGCGACCGTTATATGCCTCATAGACTTCATAGCCTGCCCGCTCTAAATAGATGCGGATGGCCCTTACAATTTCAGTATCATCATCGCAGACTAAAATATGGTATTTATTCATTGCGCCTCCTCTCCCTCGCTTCCTCGGCAGAAGGATTTTTATTTCCATGGCCATGGCTGATTTCTATATTTTCATTATAGGGGATGGAAGAGGCGATTTTTTTGCCTATTCTTAATAAATCATTAAGTTGGAGGGAGAGGGCCATGGGCGGCGAGCGGCGGGAGGCGGCGGGGCGAGGCTTAGCCCAGGCCCCACCGGGGCCTGGGCGGCGGAGCGAGGCGATGTGTGAGGGCCGGCGCCGGTGGCGGGGCCGGCCGCAGGCGGAGGCGCGCCGGAGCAAGCGGGGACGGTGGCGAGGCGGGGCTTAGCCCAGGCCCCGCAGGGGCCTGGGG
>CAMYOR010000108.1 GCA_947278105.1 uncultured Tissierellia bacterium | reverse complement strand
CGGTTCTTCCTCCGGGCACCCTCGGTCAGGTCAAAGCAAAAATAAAGGCCTTCTATCAGCTGACCCCAGAAGGAGAAAGGTCTTCTCCCAAGGAAAATGCAATAAAGCAGACCAACGTCCTTGAGCTTTTATCCAAAGAAGGTTCCATGGCCCAGGCAGAGCTTTTAAAGGAAACCGGGGCTTCGACCGAAACCTTAAAAAGCCTGATCAAAAAAGGCTGGATTGAAAAAAGTGAAAAGCGGGTTTTTCGGAGGGTTTCGAAAGAAGAGACGACCTACTTAAAAAAAACACTGACCCCCCTCCAGAAAATGGCCTATGAAAAAATTTTGGGGAAAAAGGGGACCTTCCTGCTCTGTGGGGTGACCGGGTCGGGAAAAACGGAGATCTATCTTCAGCTTGTGGAGCATGCCCTTCAGGAAGGGAAAGAAGCTATTATCCTGGTTCCGGAAATCTCTTTGACCCCGCAAACGATCGCCCGTTTTGAAGGCCGATTCGGGAAAAAGATCGCAATCCTTCATTCTCGCTTATCTCTAGGGGAGCGTTACGATGAATGGGAAAAAATCAACTCGGGGAAGGTTTCAATTGCCATTGGCGCCCGGTCTGCAATTTTTGCCCCCTTCCATCATTTGGGGATCATTGTCATTGATGAAGAACATGAAACTTCTTATATCAGCGAGAAAAATCCGAAATATCACACCTTTGACATAGCCAAGCTTCGGGCAGATTATCACCAGTGCCCCCTCGTTTTGGGCTCTGCGACCCCTTCCATAGGGACCCTTTACCGGGTGGAGAAGGGAGAAATTCTCCGCCTGGATCTGCCGGAAAGGGCAGGGGGAAGAGCCCTTCCCCAGATTCAGATTGTTGATATGAGAGAGGAGCTGAAGAAAAACAACCGGTCCATGTTTTCCGCCCCCCTAAAAAAAGCGATTGACCTGGCCTTGGAAGGGGGCCAGCAGGTGATCCTCTTTCTCAACCGCAGGGGCCATACCTCTTTTGTCTTTTGCCGGTCCTGCGGCTATGTGTACCGGTGTGATGCCTGCGACGTTGCCATGACCTATCACAAGGGAAAAGAGCGTCTGGTTTGTCACTACTGCGCAAGAGAAAAGCCGATGGGGAAAAAATGTCCCCAGTGCGGGTCTACCGCCATCAAAGAATTTGGGGCAGGAACCGAACAAGTGGAGGAAGAGGCCAAAAAACTCTTTCCTCAGGCGAGAATCATGAGAGCCGATGCTGACACCATGCGGGTGAAAGGGGCCTATTCCAAGGTTTACCGGGAAATGGTGGAGGGAAAGATTGATATCCTGATCGGGACGCAAATGATTGCCAAGGGTTTTGACTTTCCTGCCGTTACCGTTGTGGGGATCATGGCGGCGGATATCAGTTTAAATTTGCCCGATTTCCGGGCAGCGGAAAGAACCTTTCAGCTGATTACCCAGGTTGCCGGAAGATCCGGCCGGGGAGATTTTCCAGGAAAGGTTTTTATTCAGACCTACAAGGCCGATCATCCAGCCATTGTCTATGCTTGCCAGCAGGATATTGACCGTTTTTACCAGTGGGAGAGGCAAAACCGGTATCTGAATGGCCAGCCCCCCTTCGCAAGGGAGTTATTGGTGAGGGTTTCTGGATATGACCGAAATGAGACCTTAAAAGCCAGTTGGCAGATCCGCCATTTTATGGATCGGTGGAAGGAAAAGGATCCGAAGGAAAGAAAAACTTCCCTCAAAGAGGGAATCCATAAGGATAAGACAGGAATCCGGATTGACGGCCCCGCACCCTGCGTGATCGAAAGGATTGATCGGAGGTATCGGTTCCAAGTGATGGTCCGGTCGGAATCGAAAGATCATTTAAAGGTCCTGGGCAGAGAAATTATCGAGGATTTTCCCTCTGGTCGGGATTTGACTGTGAATGTCAGCTTAGACCCCCTGTCCGAAATGTGAAGGATAAGGCAGTTATTTGTAAAATAGAAAGGAAAAAAAATGGCCATACGACTCCTTAGAATTGAAGGAGATGAAATTCTCAGAAAAAAAGCCCGGCCCGTGAAGGAAATTGATGATAAGGTTCGGGAAATATTAGACGATATGCTGGAGACCATGTACGATGCTTCAGGCATTGGCCTCGCCGGTCCTCAGATCGGAAAACTCCGCCGCTACATTGTTGTGGATGTCGGAGAAGGGCCCTATAAAATGGTTAATCCGCTGGTTTTAGAAAAATCTTCCGAGGAAAAAATCGATATTGAGGGCTGCCTGTCCCTTCCCATGTTTAATGGAACGGTAAAAAGGCCCAGTAGGATCAAAGTTCAATATACCGATGAAAATGGAGAAGAAAAGGAACTTGAGGCCGAAGGACTCTTTGCCCGGTGCATCTTACACGAGGTGGATCATTTGGACGGAGTTCTATTCCGGGAAAAGGTGGAAAAGGAGATCGATCTGAAACATCCGACGGACGAGCAGATTGCCTATTTAAAGGATCTCGGCATCATCAAAGACAAGGATGAGCTGGAGGAGGGTGAGGAAGAAGAGTGAGAATTGTATTTTTTGGAAGTCCGGATTTTGCCGTTTCCGGTCTGCGGGCCCTACTTGAAGCAGACGATATGGAGGTCCTTTTGGTGATCAGCCAGCCGGACCGCCTTCGAAACCGCAACAAACTCAGTCCGACTCCGGTCAAGGCCATGGCCCTTGACCATCATATCCCGGTTTTGACCCCGGAAAAGGTCAACCAAAAAGAAATCCTTGAGAAGATCCAGGAGGTGGACCCGGATATCTTGGTCGTAATTGCCTATGGTCAGATCATTGGAAAAAGTTTAAGGGACGCTTTCCCAGACCATATTCTAAATATTCACGGGTCCCTCCTTCCCAAATACCGGGGAGCAGCCCCGATTCAAAGAGCGCTTTTAAATGGGGAAGAAAAGACCGGGGTGAGCGCCATGCTCATCCGAAAGGAAATGGATGCGGGCGAGATTCTGGCAAAAAAAGAAGTCCCAATCGAGGAAGACGATGACCTGGAAAGCCTGAGCCAAAAAATGGCCGAGGCCGGCGGTCAGCTTCTTTTAGAAACCCTCCGCTCCTATGACCGGCTCCTTCTTGGAAAAAAGACGCAGAACCCTGACGAAGTCACCTTTGCCGATAAAATTAAAAAAGAGGAGGGCTGGCTGGATTTTAGGCAAACCGCTAGGGCCCTCGTTAACCAGGTTCGAACCTTAAAGGATTGGCCGGGGGCAAAGTTTATCCTGGATGGGAAAACCTATAAGGTTCATGGGGCGCACCGGGAAAAAGAAGATGAAGGCAACCGGAAAGAGAAGCCGGGAACCGTCCTTCGGGCTGACAGCCGGGGGCTTGCCGTCAAAACCGGGGATGGCCTTTTTGTCATCGACCGAATCCAGCCGACGAATAAAAAGGCCATGGACATCGGCGCCTTTATCAATGGCTATTCCATTCCGATCGGATCCCGCCTGGAAAGCTTCACCGGGGGGGAGGAGGATCATGCCTAACCCCGCCCGTATTTGTGCGATTCAAATTCTTAAAAAAGTGGATCAGGGGGAAAGTGACCTTGCCGACCTTCTGAATCAGGGGGAGGAAGACCTTAAGGATTCCAGGGACATCGGCCTGATGCGGGCCCTGGTTTATGGGGTCTTAGAAAGCCAGCTCACCCTGGATTTTCTGATCAATACTCTTTCCAAAAAGCCCGTTTCTTCCCAAAAACCCCTTGTCCGGGCAATTATCCGCCTGGGGGCTTTTGAGCTTCTTTTCTTTAAGACCCCTGCCCATGCAGCCATTAATGAAGCGGTCGAGCTAGCGAAAATCAGAGCTCCCTTTGCCCGTTCTTATGTCAACGGCCTTCTCCGGTCCCTAGAAAGACAGGGCCCGGATCCTCTGAAAGTGAATACGGGCGATCCCCTTGAAGACCTATCGATCCTTTCTTCTCATCCCCGGTGGATTCTTGACTTATTGCTGGAAACCTATTCCATGAGTGAAGTTCGAGAAATTGCAAAGAGGAATAATCAGCCCTCCCCGGTGAATATTTTTGTCGGCCCTTCCCTCAGCCGGGAGGAGGCAAAGGAAATTTTACAGGCAGAAGGGATCCGGGAAATTGAGCCCTCTAAACTTGAAAGTCACTCCCTCCTTACCCAGGGCGGGCCGATTACGGAAAGCCAGCTTTTCCGGGAAGGAAAAATCACCATTGCCTCGCAGGCTTCGGCCTTA
>CAMYOR010000107.1 GCA_947278105.1 uncultured Tissierellia bacterium | reverse complement strand
GAGATCCTGAGATGTCTCGTGGGCTCGGAGATGTGTATAAGAGACAGAGGCAGAGTTCCCACCAGGGTCTGAATTTTCCAGGACTGAAAAAAATAAAAACCAAAGAAATCACCATTCCTCCTTTGGCAAGAAAATGGAGGATCCTCGTGGCCCTCAAAGTCATTTTTTATAGACCCAGTCGTATTCGACTTGCCCCGCCAGCGATTTTGAAGAATCTTTTTTCCTGTGGGCCAGATAGAAGCCTTCCATGATGATGAGGAAAATCAGTGAGACAAGAGAAACGGTCATCCCTTGGAAGAGGTAGGGCTGCTGGTAGGTAAGGAGAATATCGTGGGCGCCCGGTTTGACGGGGACCATGACAAGCGATTCCAGTCCCTGTTTAATCGGGACGGGATTTCCATCAATAAAGCAGGACCAGCCCTTGTTATAGGGAATGCTAAAAAGCAGGTAGGGGGTATTGTCTCGGGCATTGACCGTCCCTTCAATCCGAGTATCGGTTCGTCCGGTAAGACGAAAGCCTGAAGAATTTTGGAAATCTACTGCTTCATTCCAGGCCTTTTCATCAAAGGAAAAAAGAGAGATATTATTGATGGTGAGCTGGCTTTTTTTCTTATCCATCACAATCTCCAGGAGATGGTCCTGGTCCTGATCGGCAGCAGAAGAAACATTGTAAACCTGAGAATGCTTGACCCAACCTGACCGCTTGTTCGGCAGGGGATTTCCGTCTAGATAAATTTTAGAGTTATTATCCTTCAGGGTTTCTGAGACCGTAATATAATGGGAGCTCCCGTTTTTTGTACTGAACCGGTAAAGCAGGGAAGCTTTTTGTCCATCCTTGACTCTTTCATAAACGTCGAGACCCTTCTGATCTTCGCTTTTTCGAACATTGGTAAGGTCAGGGGGAGAGACCTTCAGCCGTTTGAAATAATTGATCTCCGTCTTTCCTCCATCAATAAAATTGGCAATCATATCCTGATTATCCAAAGGATTTCTTCGCATAAAACGAAAATCAAGAATTGGTCTTTCTGCCAAAATCCCCAAGGGCATGGCTTTGTGAAGTCTGTAAATTTTGACAAATTCGGTTTCTTTTATCCTGTCCATATCGCTGAGATCAGGCCGGAAGGATTGAGCCTTCAGCCGGCTCATCCCCGGCTGGGTGCTTTGAGGATCATATTTTCCCTGCAAATAATACTTCATGGCGAAAAGTCCATCGGTGACCTTGGTGGGGTTGGTGCCATTGCAGGAATTTTTTGTCACGCAAAAACCGAGATTTCCTAAGAGCTCAATAGTATTTCTCTCCAGGGTGGAGTTGAAATGGGTCAGGCCTGGATAGTTAAATCGCATCCCGTCATTATTGTCGTGCATAAAGGTTTTTTCCAGCCGGTAAAAGTCCTTTTTGCCCGGACGAATGCCCTGTAGACCTTCTTCCATCAGTGAATCGAAAAAAGCGAATTCGCTCAGAGACTCGTAGGCAAAGGAGGAGAAGTGAACGGCGGAATTAAAGGCAATTTCAATAAGACAAAGGAGGACCAGGGTAAGGAAAATCACAGACCTTCTTACTTTCTTCCTTTTTTCCGGGTGAAGGTAAAGAAAGAGAAGAAGAAGGAAAAAAAGGCCGATCAGAAGTCCGGCAATCAGGTGCCAGATGGTCATAAATTCCTTGTAACGGTCAATCGAAAGCCACAGGTAGATATAGAGACCTAGGTATATGCCTCCGGCGATGGTGAAGGCGATTTTGGGGGTGAAAGAGATCCTTTTCCAGGCCCGGTGACCGATGATCAAAATAAAAAAGCTGACTAGCCAGGAATACCGATACTCATACCAGATGGGATGCTGCATCCCATGCCAGAAAATATTGATAGCATCAATATTCATGGAAAAAGCCATGGCAAGAAAAATGAAAAAAGCTGCCCATTTTTCTCTTGAAGAAATGGATTTTTGGAAAAAATAAAAGATCACGAGAATATTGGCTAAGGTTCCCGCAAAAATATTGGGCAATCCGCTGGGCACTTGTTTATAAGAGAAGGCTCCGGTGACCATCTTTGCAAAGATGTCCAGGGGCGGGTAGTTTAAGGACCAGCGGGGAATAAGGTCACTGTTGTAGGTTCCCTTGCTCAGCCTGATTGATCCCAATGTGGGAAAAAGGAGGATGCAGGAAAGGCCAGCAGCGATGACGGAAAAGCCGACAAAGCGAATAAAGGCCATTGTCCTGTCCTGGAAAACTTCATTTGAAGTCATCCCTGCCTTTGGGGGGGTGCGGACCAGAAGATAAAGGCAGTAGAGGACCAGGAACAGACAGCCCATAAAAGCAATGTAAAAGTTTGTGAGGATCATCAGGGTTAAAGAAAGAACATAGGGGAGGGGATGGTCCCCATCCAGCATTTTTTCCATAAAATAAACGACCAGGGGAAAAAGAAGGACAACGTCCAGCCACATATGATTGAGAAAATTGGCTGTAGTAAAGGAAATCAGCCCGTATAAAGTGGAAAAAAGGACCAGGGAACCGCCGTCTCCTCTTTCTTTTCCCCGGAGGAGAATCGAAAAGTTCAGGCTGGCCAGCCCAACCTTTAAAATCTGAGTCAGTTCAATGACATAAGGTAGGTCTTTGGGGGGGAAGAGAAAAAACAAAAGGTTCAAAGGACTGAGCATATAATAGGCAAAGGTTCCCGCCATCTCACCGCCCAGTGCCTTGTTCCAGTTATAGATAAAGCCTTCGGGAGAGCGGAGGGCGTGGCGAAAAGCTTCGTAAAAGCCGACGTACTCATGACGAAGATCCACAGCCATGGTGGTATTTGGCCCGAAGGGGAATATGCCGGCGCTAGCCAGGGCTGGAATCAGAAGGACCATGGGCAAAAGAAAGCTCAGGAGGAAAAGAACGATTTTCCTTCTTCTTTTTTTTGTCCTCTTTTCCGGTTGGCGTGCCTGAAGAATCAGACTGGATCCGCATCGGATTTCTTTGATCATAAATAAGGTTCTTTCTTTTTTGAACAGGTCAATCCTGCCCCGGAGTAAGGCCCTTGTGCTATTTCTCCGAAGCAGGAACCGACATGAGACAAGTTAGCTTTTCACCTGGGTTTCTGGCTTATAGGAATCTCTTAAACTGACAATTTCGTTAAAAATTCGGCATTGGGGGGTTGATTTTTGATCTTCAATATAATAGCCCCTGCGCATAAACTGAAAGCGGACCTCTTTTCCTTCCTGTTCCAAAATCCATGGTTCAAGATAGGCAGGCTTAATCCGCTCAAGGGAATTGGGATTTAAGAGATCCTGGTAATCTCTCGAGTCAGCATCCGGATTTTCGACGATAAAAAGAGGGTTAAAATGATGTATTTCACACTCGACCGCCTCTTTGACCGGGACCCAGTGGATTGTGCCTTTGATTTTTCGCCCATCGGTAGCATTGCCTCCCTGACTCAAGGGATCGTACACGGCATGGACAAGCTGAACCTTTCCCTGATCATCACATTCATAGGAGGTACATTTGACGATAAATGCAGACTGGAGCCGAACCTCATTGCCCACAAAGAGGCGGAAAAACTTTTTAGGCGGATCAATCATAAAATCTTCTCTCTCGATCCATAGCTCCTTATGGAAGGGGACGGTATGGGTTCCCATGGATTCATCCTTGGGATGATTGCGGATGGTGCAAAGGAAGGTCTCGTCTTCGGGAAAATTGTCAATGACTAGCTTAATGGGATCAATCACTCCCATGCATCGGGGGGCACTGACATCTAAATCTTGACGGACACAGTATTCCAAAAACTTCATGTCGATCATGGAGTCTTCTTTGGAGACCCCGATCTGCTCGACGAAGTCCCGGATACTTTTGGGCGTATAGCCCCTTCTTCTCATGCCGGAGATTGTGGGAAGGCGAGGATCATCCCAGCCATCAACCAGACCATTTTCCACCAGATACCGAAGCTTTCTCTTTGACATAACAGTATAGGTGAGATTCAGGCGGGCGAATTCAATCTGCCGGTTGTCCGTGGAAAGTCCGGAATGATCACGGAACCAGTTGTATAGGGGCCGGTGATCTTCAAATTCCAGTGTGCAGAGAGAGTGAGTAATTTTTTCGATGGAATCTTCCAGAGGGTGAGCAAAATCATACATGGGATAAATGCACCATTTTGTTCCCGTCCGAGAGTGGGGGAGGTGGGCAACTGTCTCTTATACACATTTGACGCTGCCGACGAATAGAGAGGTGTAGATCTCGGT
>CAMYOR010000106.1 GCA_947278105.1 uncultured Tissierellia bacterium | reverse complement strand
GAGATCCTGAGATGTCTCGTGGGCTCGGAGATGTGTATAAGAGACAGCCTTAAAGCCGCTGGCAAGGGATCCGGAAGTTCCTCCAATAAACATAAGCAATAACAGGATGGCTCGGGCGCCGGAAGGCCAGGAGAAAAGGGGGAGGGCCTCGGTTCCGGTGGTTGAAATCATGGAAGATACCGAGAAGGCTGAGTCAGTGAGGACCCTTCCCCAATGACTTTTCAAAAAAACAGGATTTTTTGCTCCCAGAATAAAAGCCACACCGACCAGAGAGATCAGGCAGAAGCCTATAAACCAGCTCACTTCCTCGTTTTTAAAGGGCTCCCGCCCTTTCCCGACAAAAAACGCAAAGAAAAGCTGAAAATTTAGGGAAAAAACCAACATAAAAAAAGTGATCACCCACCGGAGATAGGATGAGGCTCCGATGGCTTTTGTGGCCCCCTTCGTTGTAAAGGCCCCACTTCCCGCCGTCGCAAAAGTCTGACAGAGGGCATCAAAAAAAGGCATCTTTCGAAGTAAAAGCAGAAAAAGAATTCCTCCCATGAAAAAATAGAGGAAAAAGATAAAGAACGAAGGGTCGGATATCCACTGCCGCCATTTCCATTTCTTTACATCTGTGCTCTTGAATCTGGGCCTTTGACGATCTGCGAAAGAGAGCCTGGGTATGAGAGTAAGGGCGGTCATCAGGATGCCGATCCCCCCCAAAAAATGAGTAAAAGATCGCCAAAAGAGGATGGAAGGGGCCAGGGATTCAGTATTTTTGAGGGCGGTAAGTCCGGTGGTCGTAAGAGCGGAGCAAATTTCAAAAAAGCTGTCGACGAAAGTCCCATAAGCCTTGCTGATATAAAGGGGAAGGGCTCCAATCAATGCCAGGGTGATCCAAAGAAGAGCAGAGAGGACCATCTCTTCCCGGATAAAAAGATTGCTATTTTCTGGCTTTTTTCGGCTGAGAACAAAGCCTGCACCCAGGCAAAGAAGGCCAGGAGTCAAAAAACCCCAGCGGTTGATCGCCGGCTCTGAAAAAGAAAGAGAAACCAGGAAAGGAAGGAGCAGAAGACCGGCAAAAACCTCGAGTACACGTCCAAAAAGATATCGAATATAGGCAAAGTTCATGGTCGGCTCATTTCTTTATAAGATCGTTCAAATCTTTGGCGGCCGTGGCCTTGGTAACCACCAGGACATGGTCCCCCTCTTGGATCGAATCGTAGCCCGTGGGAAAGATTACCTCCTCCTTTCGGATAATGAGGGCAATGAGCACCTCATCTATAAAGCCAATATCCATAAGAGGGAAGTTCAGCCCGTTAAAACTGGAATTGGCCTGAAATTGCATGACCTCCACCTGCTTATCATTCATTCGGAAGAGGGCCTCCATGTTGCTGGAGGAGGACTTTGCATTTTCAATGGAACGAACAATCCGAAGGATGGCGGTCGCACCCTGGGTCGTGGGGGTAGCGATGGTCTGGATGCCCACTTCAAGAGCAATGGGAATTAGAGAAGTCCGGTTAATTTTGGTGATGGTCCTTTGGACCCCTCTTTTAAGGGCAAACATGGAAAGGATGATATTTTCTTCATCAATTCCCGTCAAAGAAACAATACAGTCGTATTGGTCGATGGCCTCCTGAACGAGAAGCTCGTGGTCAGTCCCATCCCCATGGATAATCTCGCAGTTCGTGAATTCATTGGCCAAGTAATTAGCCGCCTCTAGGTTATTTTCAATGACCTTGAGCCTTTTCGAAGAGCTTTTCAGCATGGAAAGAAGGTACCGGCAGGTTCGGCCGCCTCCAATAATCATCACCGATCGGATTCTTTGAGGAGCTCCCATTCGATTATAAAGCGTTCGCATGTCCTCCCACTGGCCGGTCACATAGAAATGCTGGTCCGCCCTGAGGATTGTTTCTCCAGAAGGAATCTTTGAACCGTTTTCATCTTGGATAATGCAGATTAAAAGACCCGGGAACTTCTTACGAAATTCCATCATGCTCATCCCGTCCAAAAGGGAATCCTTGATGACGGAAAGCTCCACCATCTTTACCTGGCCTTCTTCAAAAGATTCAATGCTGTATGCGGCAGGAAATTGAAGGAGCTGGTAGATCTCCCTTGCCGCTTTGCTTGTGTGTGATAAAGAAGCAATATCAGCTCGTCCAGTTCCGTATCGGAAAGAAAAACATTGTTGTATCTGCCATAGCTGCGGGCGGGGGCTTGTCCCGTTTCTAACTCTCTCTCTTTTTCTATCTCTACATCTATCTCTTTCTTTATCTCTATCTCTGGTGGACGAATGTCGGACAAATGTCCGCCGTTTGTCCGGGGTGGTGGCAAAGCCTTGTTTGCAAGCCTTGCCGCCCGTTTTCGTTCCGCTTCGGTAGAGGATTGCCCTATCATCAGTTCAATATCGGTCATGTAGAGCAAGCCGCCGTGTAGCTGCTCCACAAGCCCCAACTGCTGAAAAATCCCTAACGCCCGTTCCACCGTGCCTACCTGCTGACGGGTAAGAGTGGCGATCATCTGTGCTGTGTAAGGGATATTCTCGTCAAGCTGCAACTTGCCGCCGTTTTTCAGCGATTTTAAGTACAGCTTCAAGAGAATGTTGGAATAGAGAATACCGTCCGGCATACTCTCCAACAGCACGATAGCGTCATCATCAAAATAGCTTTCTTTCAGTTTGAGGTAGTAATATTTGCGGTTATCTGCCATAGGCGGTGTCCTCCTTTGGTTTCCAACGCTTGGAGTAATACCGGTGGCAGAGGATAATCACGGTTCGGAAACTCTGCTTGCAATCGTGGGTGCAGCCCCGGCAAAGGTCGTTATAGGTAATTCGGTTTCGGTGGTTGAGGAAAAAGCTCTATTCAAGCCGCCGTTTGTTGCTCATGCGTGGCATTGGTACGCTCCTTTCTGCCGTTTCCGTGGGTATCACGGATAGGGCGGGAAAACTGTATCTTCTCGGTATCACTTTCGGGGATTTTTTGCCCTGTACGCCCTGTTTTGAGGTCGGGGAGTATTGCGGATAGGGGTAAGGGTATATCCCTGTTTTTGTTTGGTTTCGGTATCATTTCGGGGCGGTTTTTAACGCTCCTGTTCATGCTTTTTCTGTCGGCTCAGCTCGCCGTGGTGCATTTGGGAAAGATTGCTTTTCATGGTCTGCAACTCCCGGACACGCTCTTTATTTGCCCGGTACTCGTTGTAAAGGGCGTTCTTCTCGGCGGTAAGCTGCTCGATTTCAGCCTGCAACGATTTATAGGTGGGCAGCTTGGTAATGCCTTTTTGCCGAAAATATCTTACGGCTGCGTCTGCTATGATAAAGTCGCTTTCATGCTTTTCCCGGTAGGCTTTGCGTGCCTTATCGGTTTTCTGCTTTTTCAATCCGTCACGCACATCTCTTGTCTTGGCATAGGCAAGCACCTGTTTCTGCAAGTCCTTTTTCTCACGGATAGCCGTTTCAATGGGCTTCAGCTTGGCGGTGCTGCTGTGTAAATCCGCATTGGCAGACACAAGGGCTGCGTCCAGTTCATCCGGGGTAAAGCCGTATTGCTCCATAGCGACAACGGTAGCCGCCATCTGTTTGAGATTGTGGACAGCCGCCCAACGGTCATAGCCGATACCTTTTCCCTCGGCTCGCTTCGCCGCACGGTCAACCATTCTCTGAATGTTGCCTGTCGGGGCGATTTTCTGCGTTTTTCCTCGCTCTGTGCGGTTTGTTTCAGCGGTATGGTATTCGGGTATGGGTACGGTCTTTTCGGCGGCTCTGTGGGCGTTCTGCTCCAAAAGAGTAAGAACAGCAGCACGGTCAAAATCATCTCCCAGTTTTCGGGCGGTAAGGGTTTCGTTCTGTCCGGGGTAAGGTAGGACAATCGCCCTCGGCTCTCTTTGACGGTCACGCCCTGTTGCAGAAGTAAAGCGGAAAACTCGTCAAAGGTGGTCGCTTCGCTCATGGCATTCCGTATGGTCTGCCGCAACTTCGCCTTGTCGGTTTCAAACTTGGTCTGCTTTACAGGCTTCCCCTCGGCTGCAAGGGCGGCATTTTCCTTGTCAAGTTTGGCTTGTCCTTTTTTATGCGCCCAATACTCACGCTCGGTAATGCGGTTTTTGCTGCCATGCAATAGGTCAATCTGATAGAGATTTTCCCGGTGGCACATCTCCATGACCTCGGCTTTGAAGTATTCCATAGCAGCGTCCGTACAGCGGTGCTTGCACCCGGCACGGGTATCTGCCGGTCTGTCCATGTAGGGCAGTAAGGG
>CAMYOR010000105.1 GCA_947278105.1 uncultured Tissierellia bacterium | reverse complement strand
CCTTTAAGGCGTATTTACTGGGCCTTTTAAAGGAGACGGAGGAATGAGGAAATAGGCTCTTGGCCGAATTTTGCGATATTACAATAAAAAAGACGGCCGGGTCGATTGACCCGGCCGTCTTTTTTTAAGGAAGAAAAAATTTTTAATTATTACCTACGGGCTCCGGAACGGAGTTTCCGTCTCCATTATTTTTTCCGGGCTTCGTATTGAGCAATTCATTGAGGTCTTTATCCGTCAGCCCCTTATTTCCTGGACGGGTTTGATTTCCCGTCGTATCTGAGCTTTCGGTATGATTTGAATTTCCCGTGCCATTCTGACTTCCGGTGCCATTTGGATTTTTCCCCGGAAGAGGCGAGACAGTCTTATCCGGTTTTTTTTGAGTCCCTTGATTGGGCGGGGGAGCCTGGGGAGTCTGGGGAGTCTTCTTCTTTTGCGGGTACTTTGGCTGGGTTTGGCTATTGGAGGCCGGCTTTTTCTTATACTGGGGGCGGCTTTGCTGAGTGGACTGATTTTTCTGGGCCTGGGCCTGGTCTTCTTTTGCCTTCTTCTCCGCCTCTTCTTTTTCCTTTTTCTCTTTTGAAAGCTTTTCCGCCTCCTCCCGGGACATCATCTCAGCCTGATCGTCCACCAGATTTTTTTCTTTAAGGAGGTCTAAAATGTCTTTATTATCCGTGATTTCCTCGGAGACCCTTCCCACTTCTACTGTTTTTCCATCTTCCACCTGATCATCTTTCTTAGGACCATAGTGGACGATTTCCGCCTTGGACTCTTTGAGGAGAATTTGAGAAAAAAGGGTCTTATTTTCTTTTTTATCGGCGCCTTCCCCTTCTTGATAGGTCCGGTAAATCGACTTTTTCATGCCAGGCTGACCCTTTTGCACTTCTACGACGACCCCCGGATCCAGGGAGGAGTCAGCAATCGCCTGAACAGAAAACTCTTCCTTTTCAATCTCCAGAGAAGGAGTATAGTCCGAGCTTAGGAGGGCCTTCATTTCTTCTGTCGGCGCAACTAAGTCATATTTTTTAGAATGACCACAAGCTGTGAGCATAAGACAGCTCGCAACCAGGACCAGGGTTATTTTTTCTTTCTTCACGAGGATCCCTCCTTATTAGCTTTGCTGCGGGGGCTTTATCTTCTATTGCTAAGCGCTAATTTTCCACGATCCCTGAATCATGAAAAATCAGTCGTAAAATTTGAATAGAGCTATGTTTTCTGCCGAAAAACAAAGGCTTTTATTAAGTATAATACAGAAAAGCTCTTTATTTTGAAAAATTGGCCCGATTTCCCTCTTTTCTTCCAAGAGGAATTTTCTTTTCTTCCCTGGGTCCGCCTCTTTTTCCCTGTTATAATGACTAAAGTGGCGAAGGATTCCAGACGAAGGCGGTGAAAATTTTATAAAAAGTCTCCTGGCCATGGCCATGGGATTTTTACTTTGAGGGAGTTTTCCGTGGCAAGCGATTTCCAGGAAATTAAAATTGGGGTTCGGGATCTGATTGACTTTGTCATGCGCTCCGGCGATATTGATAACCAGTATCGGTCAAACCAGCGCATGATGGAGGGAATTCGGGCCCATCAAAGGATTCAGAAGGCCTACGGAGAGGGTTATCAAAAAGAGGTTTTTTTTCTGGACAAGACCCGACTGGAGGAAGTCTTTTTTGTTGTGGAAGGGCGGGCTGACGGCCTCTATGAAAAAGACGGTTCGGCCATGATTGATGAGATCAAGTCGACCAGCCGGCCCTTTGATTCTTTGGATGCCGAAGGAAATCCCCTTCACTGGGCTCAGGCCAAGTGTTATGGTTACTTTTACTGCAAGTCACGAAAAGCCCTCAAGGTGGAGGTTCAGCTGACCTATGTGAACCTGGATGAAGAGGCCCTCACCAAAAAGCTGAAAAAAACTTTTTCCCAGGAAGAGCTGGAAGCCTTTTACCTGGACCTTCTAAGCCGGTACCTCCATTTTTCCCGGATAATCCTAGCTTGGAGGGAAAAACGGAACCAGTCCCTGGAGGGCTTGGCCTTTCCCTATGACCAGTATCGGCCCGGACAAAGAAAACTTTCTGTCGGAGTTTACCAGGCCATCGAAGAAGGAAAGACGCTCTTTGTGGAGGCCCCGACCGGGATCGGAAAGACCATTTCCACCCTTTATCCCGCCCTCCTTTCTCTGGCCCACCTGGGGACGGACAAGGTCTATTACCTGACCGCCCGGACCACGACCCAGAGGGAGCCTCAAAAGGCCATTCAGCTCCTGGGCCAGAAGGGGATTCATTTAAAGAGCCTGACCATCACAGCCCGAGATCGGATCTGCCTCAATGACCGAGTTTCCTGCAATCCCAAGGATTGTCCCTATGCAAAGGGCCATTTTGACCGGGTCAATGATGCCATCCTCGACCTCTTTCAGAAGGAAGAGTTTTTAGACCGGGAGACGATTGAGGAGGCTGCGAAAAGCCACAAGGTCTGCCCCCATGAGTTCCAGCTGGACATGGTCAATTTTTCGGACTTTATCCTCTGCGACTACAACTACTTTTTCGACCCCCAGGTCTATCTTCGCCGGTCTTTCGAAACGGAATCGCCCTCTTCCGTTGTCCTTGTGGACGAAGCGCACAATCTAGTCGACCGGGGAAGGGAGATGTATTCGGCGGAGCTTTTCTCCGAGACCTTGGAAAAAATTCGGGATCTTTTCGAAAAAAAAGAAAAGAGGGACCTGAAAAAGAAAGAGGAAGACCCTGGACAAAGAAAAATCAGCCGGAAAATTTTTCGCCGGGCAGAAGCGGCTCTCTCTTGCCTGGAGACCTTCTTTGAAGAAGAGGGAGGCCATCAAAAAATGGTCACTCCCCGCGATTCCGAGGAAGTCTACCTGGCACTGAAGAGACTGAACCAGGCGCTGGACCCTTTTCTTTCCAAAGAAAGGGAGGATCCCGCCTATGAAGAAGTGCGCCAAGCCTATTTTGATCTCCACGCCTTCCTTAAAATTGAAGAAATTCGCATGGAAGGCTTTTTGACCCTTTTGGAAAAAGAAAGGGGGGGCCTTTCCTTTAAAACCCTTTGCGTCGACCCTTCCGAGATTTTTAAAGGGATCCTCTCGAAGGTTCGGTCGGTGGTCTTTTTTTCTGCCACCCTCTCGCCGATGAGCTTTTATGCCGGTCTTCTGGGCGGGGGAAAGGATCCCCTTGCCCTTCACCTGGATTCTCCCTTTTCTCCTGAGAATCTCCGACTCTACCAGCTTTCCCTTTCAACCCGCTATCGGGATCGGACCCGGACCCTTCACGACCTGGTCCGGGCCATCCACCTTTGGAAAGAAGGGGTCCAGGGGAATCTGATGGTCTATTTTCCAAGCTATGCCTATCTTCAGCAAGCGGCGGACCTCTACCAGAAAACCTATGAGGATCCGATTCTCGTACAAAAGCCTGACCTTGATCAGGAGGAGAGGGCAAGGGTCCTGAACCAATATCTGGAAAAAGAAGGGATGACCGGATTTTTTGTTCTTGGAGGGCTATTTGCCGAAGGCATTGACCTTCCCGGAGCCGCGCTTTCTTCTGCGGTGATCGTTTCGGTTGGCCTTCCGGGCCTGTCCTTTGAGCAAAATGTAATGAAGGATTATTTCGACCAAAAAATGGGTCGGGGTTTTGATTATGCCTATACCTATCCCGGGATGAACCGGGTTCTTCAGGCCGCAGGCCGGGTCATTCGTAAAGAAAGTGATCGGGGGAGCGTCCTTTTTATTGACGACCGTTTTGCCCGGGAGGACTATCGACGTCTTATGCCCAGGCACTGGAAGAATATGCGCTTTTTTGAGTCCCTAAACCTAATGGAAGCGCAAATGAAAGAGGAAAATCATGGGAAAAAATAAAGAAGAAATGGACATCCTTATTGAGTCTTTGGAATTTCCGGATAAGGCGATCGGGGTGGAGCTTTTGCCGGTTCAAAGGGATGCAGTGGATCAGTTTTTGGAAATTGAGACCTCCTTTGAAAAGCGGCCGAAAGGCCGAGAAATTGTCGGAAAGGGCGGTCTTCCAGGCCAAGTTTACCGGGCTCGGAAAAAAAGAAATCGGTCCGGCCGGGCCGAGGTGGACTTTTTGGGCTTGCTCAAAAAATCTCCCCTAGAAGTTCCCCCCCAGTGCGCCCACTTCGAGGAATGCGGGGGCTGTTCCTACCAAAATCTATCCTATGATGGGGAAGTTCTGTTAAAAAACCAGCAGCTCCGCACCCTCTTTGATAAGGCAGGATTCCATATTCCGGTTCCTC
>CAMYOR010000104.1 GCA_947278105.1 uncultured Tissierellia bacterium | reverse complement strand
GATTTTATCAGTATCGAAGGGGTCCGTCACACCAGCTGGAAAATGGATGAACCGGCGGTCATTTCAAAACTTAAGGCCCTTTTTGAAAAGGTCCCCGCTCTTTATATTGCCGATGGTCACCACCGGTGCGCCTCCGCCGCACAGACTTGCCTAAAAAGGCGGAAGGAATTTCCAGATGCCCCGGAAGATGCTGAATTTAACCGGTTTTTAGCGGTGGCCTTTCCCGACAGGGACCTTTGCATCCTGGCCTATCACCGGGTCGTCAAGGACCTTAACGGCTATAGACCGGAAGAATTTCTCCAAAAACTTGCCGGAGACTTTGTTATCCACCCCCTGAAAAAAGAGGAAACGCCCTTTGCCCCCCAAGAAAAAGGACACTTCGGCCTTTATCTGGATGGAAAGTGGTGGGAGCTGGAGATCCAAAAAGAAAAGATCCCTTCAGATCCTGTGGAGAGTCTGGATGCGGCCCTCCTGCAAAATTTCCTTCTCGGTCCTATTTTGGGCATTGAGGATCCGGCAAAATCCGAGAGGATTGACTTCATTGGGGGTATAAGAGGATTAGACGAGTTGGAAAAACGCTGCCGGGAAGATATGACCCTCGCATTTTCAATGTTTCCCACCTCAATGAAGGAGCTTTTGGCCGTTGCCGACGCAGGGCGGATGATGCCGCCCAAATCAACTTGGTTTGAACCCAAGCTCTATTCCGGCCTTTTTATCCACCCACTTTCTTAGCAAGGAGGTAATTTCATGGAAAACCCTTTTAAAAATAGGGACTTGCTCGGCCAGGAAAAGGACCCGAAAAAGTCCGCCCCTGACAATTCATTCAGCCCGAAAGAAGGAGCCGGTTACTCCTTTCAGGCCAAAGCCGGGAAGGCTCCCAAAAAGAAAAAGAGCCGGTTTACCCTTTGGCTGATCCTGATCCTTTTGGTGATCATTGCCGGTCTTGTTGCCTTTATCTACTTTTCGTCAGAAAAAAGGCCGGACCCTGTAAAATCCACCACATTAAAGGACCAGCTGACCAGCGCCCAGGACCTGGCTACGACAAAATACCTCTACACCAACCTGGGCTCCTATGAAAGCCAGAAGGACTTTCAGGGGATCAAGCTTCCCTTTACCAAAAAGAAATTTTTAGTTCGTTACAACGGGACGATTGCCGCAGGAATTGACCTGAAGGATTTGAAGGTGGATGTGCGAGGGCGGGTGATCCACATTACCCTCCCGCCAGCGAAGATCCTTTCCCACGAACTGGATGAAGACTCTTTTGAGATCTTCAACGAGGAAGCTTCCATTTTTAACCCATTTATGATTCGGGATTTTCAGGATTTTCAAAAGAAACTCAAGGAGCAGAAGGAAGGAGAAGCCGTCCGTCAGGGCCTTTTGATCCGGGCCCAGGAAAGGTCCACCCTGGTTCTTCGCCAGCTTTTGATGGCCAATCCCAATATTGCTGAAAATTACTCGGTTGATTTCACCTATTCCGATGGGACCAAGGCCCTGCCTTCCTTTACCCCGAAACCCGGCGCATCCTCTGTGGAAGGAATGGAAAAGAATTAGTTCCTTCACCTAAGCAAAGTTTTTCTAGGCTCCAGCTGAGGATTTTTTAAAGGAGAAAAAGATGAATAAAAAGATAAATAAAAAGATAAATAAAAAGACGATCATTCTCTTTACTCTGATTTTGGCCCTCCTTTTGACCTCCTGCGGGAAGGAGAAAGGCCCGGGGCAAGGGTCAGAAAATTCAAAAAAAGAAGACGGAGTCGTGGAATCCTCAGCCCCTTCTTCCACTGATGAAAAGGGCAATCAAGAGGTATATGCCTTTAACAAGAACCAAAGGCCGGCTCTTTTAGGTGGAGAATTGGTTTCTTACAAAGCGCCGGCCAAGGCGTCCATTGCCCCCTACAAGGTGTCCAAAGACCTCCATGAAGTGGTCAATTGGGATCAGTTTTTCGCAGAAGGTCAGCCGGTGGAAGACGGCCTCAAAGATCTTTTGGCGAAAAATCTCTTTGCCGTCCGTCCTTCATTCATGTACTATGAATTTTTTGAAGCCTATGAGGCAAACCGCTATGATCAAAGGGCAAACTTTGTTACGGTCGATTCTCTCCTCCATGCCTACCACCAATATTTTGCCCTCCTCCTTCAGAAAACGGAGAAAAACCACTTTGCCGGCCAGTTAAAAGACCTAAGCGAGGAAATGCAGAAAAAGTCTATTGAACAGTGGAAGGAAGCCAAAGGGACTGCCTTTGAAGGACCTGCCAAAAGAAATGCCGCCTATTTTTCCATCGGCGCCCTCCTTCTTGATCCCAAAACTCAGGTTCCGGAAGACCTTAAGCCGCTGGTTTCTGAAGAGGTAAAGAAGATTTCAGAGGCCAAGGACATCAGTCCCTGCCCCCTTATGAAAGATTCCTTGGACTATAGCCAGTTTAAACCCCGGGGCTTTTATGCCGGAAATGAAAAGCTGGAAGCCTATTTTCGGGCCATGTCGTGGTATGGCCAGTTTAATTTTAAGGGGAAAGACGAAGACATGACCCGGTCGGCCCTCCTTATGACCCTTGCTACGGAGGGAGAGGCCCTGAAGAAATGGGCATCCATTTACGACCTGACGGCCTTTTTTGCCGGTCAGTCCGATGACCCTGGGATCTATGAATATGCCGCCCAGGCCAAGGATGTCTATGGGAAGGTTCCCGATCTGAAAGATCTTATTAAAAACGCCGGGGGCTTTGAGAAATTTTTTGATGCCTGTAAGAAGCTTCCTCCTCCGGCCATTAACTCCATTCCGATGAGGGACGATGAAGGAAAGACCGATAAGACGGTAGAAAATGCGGGTTTCCGCTTTATGGGGCAAAGATTTACTGTAGACGGGGCGGTCATGCAAAACCTTGTCTATTCTAAACTGCCGAAAAATGATCAAGAAGATAAAAGAAAGCTTCCCAATGCCCTGGATTTTCCGGCAGCCCTGGGATCGGATCTTGCCAAGGATATTGCTTTAAAAGAGGGAGCAGATAAATTTCCGGCCTATGAACCCCGGTTAAAAGCCCTCCGGGAAGGCCTGCAAAAGGCGGATCCCTCCCTCTGGAATGCCTGCCTTTCTTCGGCCTGGCTTAAGATTCTCACGCCTCTGACCGAAAAGAAGGGCGAGGGCTATCCTTCCTTTATGCAAAATGAGGACTGGGCAAAGAAGCAGCTGGAGGCTTATTTGGGCTCTTATACTGAGCTCAAGCATGATACGGTCCTATACAGTAAGCAGGTGATGGCCGAGGCAGGCGGGGCAGGCCCAGAGGAAGAAAAGGATACCCGGGGCTATGTCGAGCCGGAGCCGGCGATTTATGCCAACTTTGTGGAACTGGCGAAAAAGACCAAAGAGGGCCTGCAAAAATATCAGCTTCTTTCCAAGAATGAGGAAAAGGACCTGGATATTTTAATGACGATGGGGGAGACTTTAAAGACCATCTCGGAAAAAGAATTGGCGAACCAGGCCTTGTCCTCCGAGGATTATCATTTTATCGAGTGCTATGGGGCCCAGTTGGAACACTTTTGGCAGGAGCTGACCAAGGAGATCTCAAATCCGGATTCCTTTTCGACCACTGATTATCCGGCGGCCCTGGTGACGGATATTGCCACCGATCCTGATGGAAGCTGCCTGCAAATTGCCAATGGACTTCCACAGGAAATCCTGGTTCTTTTCCCCCTTGACGGCAAGATCCACATGGCAAGCGGCGCCGTTTTCTCCTTCTATCAGTTTGAAGGTCCCCTGACCGAACGGATGACGGATGGCGATTGGCAGCTGCTTTTCCATACGGGGCCTAAATTTACCGAAGATTATTACATAGGCGGGAGAAATCTGGATATTCCGGATCCGCCGGAAAAGCCTGCTTGGACCATGACCTACCGGGCTGCAAAGCTACCGAAATATGGGTATTAAAGTCGTTCGTTTTATCATCGCTTCTTAAGAAGAAATGGAGACTTCCTTGAAAAGCCGGAGATTTCCAATTTATTTACTGACGGCGGCGGCCTTGGCCGCCGCCGTCTTCTTCTTTCTCTGGACCCAGGGGGCCTTTCTGCCCTCCTGGATCGAGTGGAAAAAGAAGACCTATTCGGTTCAAGAGGGGAAATATGAGCTGGTCCTCCGAGATCGGAAGGCGGTCTTAGCCTCATCAGTTAAAACAGAAAAGCAAAAGGCTCTTTGGGCCTCTGACCCGAAAATTTTGGTCCAAGACCTGCTTATGGGAGACATTGACGGGGATGGGGAAAAGGAGGCCCTAATTCCTGTCTCTTATACACATCTGACGCTGCCGACGAATAGAGAGG
>CAMYOR010000103.1 GCA_947278105.1 uncultured Tissierellia bacterium | reverse complement strand
CCTGAAGGAGGACCTTCTTCCCCTGGCTGACCTGATCACCCCGAATCTTCCGGAGGCAGAGGTTCTTTCAAAGCGGCCGATTCAGACGGAGGCGGACCGGGAAGAGGCGGGAAAAATCCTCTTTGACCGGTTCGGGGCGGCGGTCCTAATTAAAGGGGGCCATCAAGAGAACCGGGCTGATGATCTTTTCTATGACGGCAGGGACTTTACCTGGTTTCGGGGCCCGAGGATTGAAAATCCCAACACGCACGGAACCGGCTGCACCCTTTCCTCAGCCATCGCCAGCAATCTTGCCAAGGGCAAGCCTCTCAAACAGAGCATTCAGGAAGGAAAGAATTTTCTTTCGATGGCCATGGGATCCATGCTGGACCTTGGTAAGGGTTCGGGGCCCCTGGACCATCTCTTTGCTATTGATGGCAACTACCCGAAAATTGAGGATCTCTCTTTTTATCTGAAATAATTTATTTGAAATAATTCAGTCAAGCAGGAGGTATTATGAAAAAAGCAAACAGCAAAAAGCTCACCCTGGCCGCTATTTTTGCGGCCCTTTCGGTGGTGGGCTCCTTTATTCACGTGCCGGTTTTTGGCGCCATGGCCTCACCCACCCAGCACCTGATCAACGTCCTGGGGGCCATCATCCTAGGCCCCTCCTATGCGGTCGGCTCCGCCATTGTCGCTTCATTTCTAAGGAATATCTTTGGCCTGGGAACTCTTTTGGCTTTTCCGGGCTCCATGTGCGGGGCCTTTTTATCCGGCTTTCTTTATAAAAAATTCAAAGCCCTCCCCTATGCCTATGCCGGAGAAATCATCGGGACCGGCATTATCGGCGGGATTCTTTCCTATCCCATTGCAAAGCTGGTCATGGGGAAAAATGCGGCTCTATTCACCTTTGTCGGCCCTTTTTTAATCAGCACCTGCGTAGGGACCTTCATCGCCGCCATGATCACCCTGGCCATGAAAAAAAGCGGGACCTTGGAACATATCCACAAGCAGCTGGAAGAGTAGAGAAGCGGGAAGCCCCGGCCCGGCCTCTTTAATGGTCCGACCGGGAGAAGGCGTTTTTCATTTTAAAGGAGACGACGTTGAGTACCTCATCCAGATATTTTGTCGTTTCCTTTTTAGCCAGGTCTGCAATTTTCTGATTGGCCTTTTCACAGAGACTCCGGATCTTCTCCTGATCCTGGGTCTTTTTCATTTCCTCTTCGGCCTCTAGGACGAGCCTTCTAGCCTTAGACTGGAGGGAAAACTGGTATCGCTCCACCTGAGCCGCCGTCTCATGGAAATAGGGATCAGCCAGGGCGGCGACCATCCGGTTGGCCCAGTAAAAGCTTTCGGTCGTCGCCCTTTCCGGCGTATAGGCCAGGTATTCGGGGGTCTTGGTGATATTTGTAAAGAAGGGGACCAGGGCGTTATAGACATTGGAGCCGAAAGCCACCCATTCCAGGGCCCGGTAAGACTCGGGCAGGTCTGGACGGATCTGAATCACGGCCAGGTGAGAGGTCCGGTTCACCCCGATGGGGCGGAAGGGCGTTTTGCCATTTTCATAGGGATCATAGGGGGTCCCCTGAAAATGGTTGGAAAGAAGGTCCTTGATGTCTTCGACAGTGATCTTGCGCTCGGGGATCTGGCACCAGGGGATGTCATCGTCCATCGGAGAAAAATCAGCCTCCGGCCCATCCCACCTGCTGGTTCGGGGATTAAGGGCCCGCTGGATCACCCAGGACCGGGGGGTGTTATAGACATGGTCCGAATCATCATGGGAACCGAAAGCCAGGCGGGGATTGAAGGTTCCCTCCAGGCCCAGGTCCAGGTGATTTTCCTCGACAAATTCCAGGAGATCCGGAGAGCAGAGATAATTTTTCCCCTTCCCAAGGGCATCGTCAAAGTCAAATTGATCCAGGCCCAGCTGGTTGGGCATGGTCACATAGACCTCATCGGGAACCCTTCTGGCCATCCAATGGTGGCCGCCGATCGTCTCCAGCCACCAGATCTCATTGACATCCTGGAAGGCGACCCCGTTCATTTCATAGGTCCCGTATTTCTCCAAAAGTTTTCCCATCCGAAGGACCCCTTCTCGGGCCGAGGAAATATAGGGGAGGATAAGGGTGACAAAATCCTCCTCCCCGATGCCGCCGGGGATTTCCTTCTGATAATCCTTGTCTCCCTTTTTGCCTTTTTGCTCCACCAGCTCAACAAAGGGATCCGCTCCGGCCACTCGAACGTTCGTCGTCAGAGTTTCGGTCGCCGTCATGGCAACATTTTTGGCATTGACTCCAGCGGCCCCCCAGATGCCCTCCTTGGGATCGGCATTGGGCATCACCGTGTAAGAGAGGGGATTCTCAGGCAGGTCAATTTCAACATGGGAGAGGACCGACTTGTATTTTTTCGGCTGATCCTTGGGCCTTATAAAAAGAAATTTTTTAGGACAAAATCCGGTTGAGCTAGAGTCTTCATTTCGAGCGATGATGGTTGAACCATCATAAGATGCTTTTTTACCTACAAGAATGGTTGTGCAGGACATGGTTTCCTTCTTTCTAATTTTTTAATTCCTTGCTTCAGTTAATAAATAATAGAAAAGCCCCCTTAAATTCTGCATTCCCCCCGAAATTCCAGGCAATGGCTGAAGGAGCTTTGAAATTCTCCGAATTCATCTTACACTAGAAATCTATGGATGGACAGGTTTCTTTATCCTCCCTAGGACAATGCCAGGGTCTATGTGTGATAAAATGATAGCCATGAAGTTATGTAGGAGACTCGTTAGAAAGAAGGAAGGCAATATGTATAAAAAATTATTTATACCAGGGCCGACCGATGTGTCGGATGATGTTCTGGAAAAGATGGCCCAGCCCCTGATCGGCCACCGGACAAAGGAAGCCACCGAGATTCAAAAGCGCATTTCGGAAAACCTGCAAAAGCTGATGTTTACCCAAAACACCATTTTGCTTTCCACCTCTTCGGGAACGGGCCTTATGGAAGGGGCCATCCGGTCCTGCACCAAAAAAGGAGCCGCCGTCTTTTCCTGCGGAGCCTTTGGGAAACGCTGGTATGAGCTGGCTAAATCCAATGGGAAAGCGGCCGAGCTTTTCTCCTCAGAAATGGGTCAGCCGACGACGCCCGAGATGGTGGAGGAGGCCTTAAAGACCGGAAAGTTTGACGTGGTCACCGTGACCCATAACGAGACTTCCACCGGGGTGATGAATCCCGTAAAAGAAATCGGGGAAGTGGTCAAAAATTATCCGGACGTCCTTTATCTTGTCGATGCCGTTTCTTCTTTGGGCGGGGTGAAGATTGAAATGGATGCCTGGGGGATTGACGTTCTGATCACTTCTGCCCAGAAGTGCCTGGCCCTTCCTCCGGGTCTCGCCCTTGCGGCGGTTTCCGAGGCCGCCTATGAAAGGGCAAAAACCGTGGAGGAGAGGGGATACTACTTTGACCTGGTCAAGCTCTATGACCGGGTGAAAAAAGATTTCCAGTATCCATCGACCCCTTCCCTTTCTCATATGTTTGCCCTCGACTATCAGCTGGATAAGATCATCCGCCAGGAGGGCCTGGAAAACCGCTTTGCCCGCCATCAGAAAATGGCCGATATGACCCGGGAATGGGCCGAGAAAAACGGCTTTGCCCTCTTTGCCCGGGAAGGTTACCGGTCCAATACCGTCACCTGCGTCTGGGACCGGGAAGGGATGAATTTTAATGATTTTAAAGATAAGCTCTCAGCCCAGGTCTATTCGATATCCAATGGCTATGGCGACCTCAAGGGAAAGACCATGCGGATCGCCCATATGGGAGATCATACCGAAGAAGATATGAAAGCTCTCTTTGCTGCGATGGAAAAGGCCCTGGCCTAGAAAGGGGATTGGATGGTTTCCATTAACACCTTCCGGGCCCTGCGCCCTTGTCCGAAAAGGGCGGCGGAGATTGCCTGCCCCCCTTACGATGTGATGAACCGTCAAGAAGCCCGGGACCTTTCCCAGGGAAGGCCCCATTCCTTCCTTCATGTGACCCGGGCGGATGCTGATTTTCCGGACGATGTCCCGGAGACCAGCCCCCAGGTCTACCAAAAAGGCCGGGAAAATCTCGTCCGCTTTCAGGAAGAAGGGCTCCTGATCCAGGACCCAGAGCCCATGCTCTATATTTATCAGCTGACCATGGAGGGAAGGGTCCAGACCGGCCTGGTTTTTACCGCTTCCGTGGACGAATACCTCTCCGGCAAAATTAAAAAGCATGAGCGGACTTTAAAAGAAAAAGAACTCGACCGGATCCGGCATTTTGATGTTTGCAATGCCAATACCGCCCCGATTTACCTGACTTATTACGAGGTCCCCGAGATCCGGGA
>CAMYOR010000102.1 GCA_947278105.1 uncultured Tissierellia bacterium | reverse complement strand
GACATACTCATTTATTATATGAAAAAGCTCCATGAAGAGCAAGGCTTCATGACTTTTTTCCCTTGCCAGAAGATCCCGGGGGATCATGGTTAATGCAATCTTTATTTGCACAGATAATCCGGTTTTCCCAGCGATTCTTTTTGTGAACAAATAAATCTCCGCAAATCGGGCACCGGTCGCCGGTCGGCTTGTCCCAGGTTGCATAATCACACTTGGGGTAAGCAGAACAGCCGTAAAAGACTTTCCCTCTTTTCGAAATCTTCTCAACAATCTCCGCCCCACATTTGGGACAAAGGACCCCTGTTTTTTTTATGATGCTCTTGGTAAACTTACAAGCTGGAAAGTTGGAACAGCCAATAAAACGGCCATTCCTTCCACTCTTATAAACCAGGTCATGGCCGCACTCGGGACATTTTTCACCAGTGGGCGGGTCCGGAAGCTTATAGGTGGTATTGTCTTCTTTGGCCTTTTCCATTTCTTTGGCAAAAATCTGGTAAAAGTCTCCGAGAAGGACCTGCCAGGAAAGATCTCCTTCAGCAATGGAATCCAGCCGCTCTTCCATCTGTGCGGTAAAGTTGACGTTGACAATATCCGGAAAATTTTTTTCCAAAAGGTCATTGACCTTAAAGCCCAAATCTGTGGGCAGGAACTGCTTCTTTAAGATATGAACGTATCCTCTTTTTTTGATCGACTGGATAATCGAAGCGTAGGTGGAGGGCCTTCCGATCCCATTTTTTTCCAGGATTTGCACCAGAGAAGCCTCGGAAAAACGAGCCGGAGGCTGAGTAAAATGTTGACGTTTATCAATTTTAAGAGCCCGGATTACCTGCCCTTCTTTTAAGGGAGGGATCAAAAGATTCTTGTCAGCCGTAGGCCATAGTTTAGAAAACCCATCAAAGACAGACTCTGATCCGTTGACCCGGAAAAGTGAAGTCCCATTCAAGAGATCTACCGAGGTAGAAAGGGAAACCGCCGCCTTCATCTGAGAAGCCACGGCACGTCTCCAGATCAAAGAATAAAGCTTATACTGATCTTCGGTAAGGTCATCGCGGATACTTGAAGGAGTCCGAAAGACATCGGTCGGGCGGATTCCCTCATGGGCATCCTGGCTGTTTGCCTTTTTTCCCCCATACCTTATCCCGGCGGTGGCGTACTTTTCACCAAAATTCTTTCTAATAAATTCCGAGGCCTGGCTGGTGAAAACCTTGGACATCCGGGTGGAATCCGTTCGCATATAGGTGATCAGACCCACCTGGCCGCCCTGAGAAAGACTGATTCCCTCATAGAGTCTCTGGGCGATCATCATGGTTTTTGAGGTGTTAAAGCCCAGTTTTCTTGAAGCCTCCTGCTGGAGGGTCGAGGTTGTAAAGGGGGCATAGGGCTGTTTCTTTTTTTCTTTTTTTGTAAGACTATGGACGAAAAAATCGGGACCCAGGGAAGCAATAATCTGATCAGCTTCTTTTTCATTGGAGATTTTGATTTTTTTTACTGTCTTTCCCTTCAAAAGGCCCACAAATTCCGTTTCAAATTTTATTTTTTCTTCATTGTGAAGGGAATGAACCGACCAGTATTCTTCAGGCACAAAGGCCTGAATCTCTCTTTCCCGGTCAACAATCAGCTTTACTGCGACGGACTGAACCCGCCCGGCAGAAAGCCCATTTTTGACTTTTTTCCAAAGGATCGGTGAAATTTGATAGCCCACAATCCGGTCCATGATCCGGCGAGCCTGCTGGGCATTGACCAGATTCATATCAATAGAACCTGGATTATCCATTCCCTCCTTCACTCCTAAAGGAGTGATCTCCTGGAAGGTGACCCTTTTTAACTTTTCCTCATTTTGACCCAGAAGATAAGCCAGATGCCAAGAAATGGCCTCCCCCTCCCGGTCTGGATCGGTTGCAAGATAGATAAAATCAGCCTCATCCCCGTCTTTTTTTAAGGCATTGATCGTCTGTGCCTTGCCGCGGACATTGATGTATTTGGGCTGAAACTGATTTTTGATATCGACTCCAAACTGGCTTTTAGGCAAATCTCGAAGGTGGCCTTTGGTGGCAACGACCTTAAATTTTGGACCTAAAATTTTGGATATGGTCTTCGTTTTTGTCGGTGATTCAACAATTACAAGATTTTTACTCATCCCTATTTCCTTACAAGCTTCTGATGGACCTTGAGTATCCTACTAATTTTCACTCAATTGCCTATTCCTACGAAAATATATCATAAATAAGAAGAAATGAAATAGTCAAATCATCATATGGATAAAAACCTTCCATCCTCCCCCTGAAAAATCAATTTATTTAACTCAAGGCGCGTCAGTTCCTTCCAAAGCTTTCCCATGGTTAAGCCTGTCTTTTCCAACAGCTCATCGGTCGTCAATGGTTCACGGGTTAAAAGAGAATAGAGAATTTTCCCTTCTTCGGAAAGGTTCTTCTCCTTTTCGGAAAGATCCTGTGCTTGAAAAGACCTGCCTTTAAAAAAGTCCGGATACGCCAAAAAAATATCCTCCGCGGAGCTGATAAGTCTTGCTCCGTCTTTGATCAGTTGATTGGATCCCTGACAGGTGGGCCGGTAAATACTTCCCGGAACGGCAAAAACATCTCTTCCCTGGTCAGCAGCGCAATGGCTGGTAATCATCGTCCCTGATTTTTGCGCAGCTTCAATCACAATCGTTCCCAGGCTGAGTCCGGAAAGAAGCCGATTTCTCCAGTGGAAATGAATTTTTAGGGGCGGACTTTTCGGAGGAAATTCTGTCAGCAGGGCTCCCCCGTGATTTAAAATATCAATGGCAAGCTTTTCGTGGGCCGTGGGGTAAACTTGATCCATTCCGCAGGGAAGGATTGCAATGGTTTTTCCTCCCGCTTCCAGAGCTCCTCGATGGGCAATGCCATCAATACCCAGGGCAAGGCCTGATACAATGACGGCTCCTTCCTGAGCCAGGAGAAAGGAGATCTCCCTTGCCGTGTGCGTTCCTTCCTGGCTGGCCTTTCGAGTTCCCACAATGGTTATGGAAAAATCATTCAATATTTTTCGATTCCCCCTCAAATAAAGGACCGAAGGGGGATCCGGAATTTCTAAGAGCCTTTGAGGAAAATCCCGATCGAAAAAAGTTAAAATTTGAACCTTTCCCTTGATCTCCTCCCTTTCCCAAATAAACAGAGGATCTTTTCGGATGGATTGGGGATCTTTAAAAAGATGAATGGCCATCCGCCTTCGCATCTCTTTTTTTCTCTGGGCCCTTAATCCTTCCTTCGCTCGGTCCGTCAAGACCTGGTCCTTGATCAATGATACGTTCCGGCATAAAAAATTTTCTTCGACTGATTCAATGCCCAGTTCCTTTAAACGGCCTGCCCTTTGATAGAGGAAAAAAAGACAATTGAAAAAAATTTCTGAAGAATCGATGCCCAATAAGGAAAGAGCCAGGCATTTCTCTTTTAGAACAGGAAGCTCTTCCGGAGAAATCATCTCCTTCCATTCGAAGGGATCCATTAATTGCCTTCTTCCAGGCTAAAGGCCTGAGGAATCCGGGTCAGCTTCTGAGTAATAAGGTTTACCTCTATGATTTCAAAGGAAAGGGCCTCCCAGTCTCTTTCCGGGTCCGCGGCTAAGAATACCTGAGCCGTATGGATTAGCCTCCGCCTTTTTCTGAAATCACAGGCTTCCGCCGGTCTTCCCCCCGTAAAATATGACCGGGACTTTACCTCAACAAAATAGAGTCTTTTGCTCTTTTCTAGAATAAGGTCAATCTCCCCATGGGGACCTCGAAAGTTCTTTTTTATAAGATGAAAGCCCCTTTTAAGGTAAAAATTTAAGGCCGCTTTTTCACCCCAGTCTCCCTTTTCCTTTGCTGTCCGCTTTTGGGGATAGCTCCTTATCTTTTTCCCTTCCCGAAGGAGGGTTTTCTCCTCCTCTTGCACCCTTGTCTTCTTTTCCATAAGGCCGGATCCCTTTCTCATGAATAAAGGTTCGGCGGTGAATGGGAAGAATTCCCCAGCATTTGATAGCTTCAAGATGGGCTTTGGTTCCATAGCCCTTGTGTTTTTCAAATCCATATTGGGGATATTTTTTTCCGTACTCTCTCATGATCCGGTCCCGGCTGACCTTGGCAATGATTGAAGCGCAGGAAATGGCATAGATCAGGTCGTCTCCATGGATAAGACTGATCTGCGGAATTTCCGTCTCAATCCGCTCTGCATCCACGAGAACAAGATCCGGCTTAACGAAAAGGCCTTCCTTGTCATGGAGATCCTCCAGGGCTTTTTTCATGGAAAGTAAGGCCGCCTGACGGATATTAATCCGATCAATCGTCCTTTCACCGCATTTTCCTATTCCCCAGGCCAGTGC
>CAMYOR010000101.1 GCA_947278105.1 uncultured Tissierellia bacterium | reverse complement strand
AGAAAGGAGTTTTTCATGAAATGTGATTATTGCTCTAACGAGGCTTCGATTGAGATCCTGATTCATGTCAATGGACAAAGAAAGAGCATCCACCTCTGCTCGGATTGCTATAGAAGTAAGATGGAAGAAATGGCGGCTTCCTTTCCCGACCAGTGGGGAGGAAAGGAATTGGCAAGCCAGATTCAACATATGCTGGACCAGGAAGGCTTTCCTGATCAGATTCCCCGGACCGTGGAGCTTCACTTTGCCAACGACAAGATGAGTCCGGAAGAAAGTCAGGCTTTCCAGTCTTTTGTAAGCCAAAAACTCATGGAAGCCCCACCCTCCCAAAAGGATCCGGTGGATCTCAATGAGCTGACGGGTAGAGGCTCTGCCTTTATTCGGGAGAGAAAATCCCTTTTGCGACAGAGGGAAATTGCCGTGGAGCGTTTGGAAAACGCCCTGGATCATGAAGATTACGAAAACTGCGCTGAGTACCGGGATCGGATTGCTGCGATCGGCGATGCTCTGGTGCGATTAAATGAAGAAAGGAAGGATCTGCATGGGGTCTAATCGAACAAATATGCAGCGACTTTTGCAGCTGGCTGCGGCAGAGAGTTTCTCTTTCCGGCAAAATTCCATTGACACCGAACACGTGCTTTTGGCAATGATGAAGACGGGTGGATTGGAAACGGAAGCTCTCACCAAAGCCGGAGCAAATTACTCAACTTTAAGAAAAATTGTCCTTAATAACTGTGAAGAAGGAACCGCCCAGCAGCCGGCCACCAACGCCACTTCTACGGTAAGGTCCCTGCTAATGCAGGCCAACTCCATCGCCCAGCAAAATGGGGAGTCTGAGGTATATGCGGAATATGTTCTTTTTGCTATCTTAAATAACCGTTCTTCCATGGCCTCAGTCATGCTGACTATTGCGGATGTAGATAAGAGAAAGGTTTACCAGTATCTGTCTGAAGGACTCCAGTCGGTTCAACAGAAGGCCGACTCCACCTTTCTTGGCAAATACGGCAAGAATCTCAACCAGGAGGCCCAATCCGGCCGGATTGACCCCGTGATCGGCAGAGACAGAGAAATCAACCGGGTCATTCAGATTTTATCCCGGAGGACGAAGAATAACCCCGTCCTCATCGGACAGCCCGGCGTTGGAAAAACAGCGATTGCAGAGGGCCTGGCGCAGAGAATTGTGACGGGAGATGTTCCCGATATCATGAGGGATAAGACGATCTACTCGATCGACATGGCCGACATGGTGGCCGGGACCAAATACCGGGGAGATTTTGAGCAAAGGCTCAGAAGTACCATTGAGGAGATCTGTTCCCGCAAGGATTCGATCGTCTTTATCGATGAACTTCATACCATTATCGGAGCTGGAAGCTCGGAAGGTTCTCTAGATGCCTCCAATATTTTAAAGCCGGCTCTTTCCAAGGGAAGACTGCAGCTGATTGGAGCGACCACGATTGATGAATACCGAAAGAAGATCGAAAAGGATGCCGCCCTGGAAAGAAGACTGCAGCCGGTGATGGTAGAAGAGCCGACCAAGCTAGATACCCTTCGAATCCTCCAAGGGCTCCAGGAAAAATACGAAAACTTCCACCAGGTGCGGCTGACGGAAGCAGCGATCAAATCAGCGGTGGATCTGACCGATCGCTTCCTCAATGATCGTTATCTGCCCGATAAGGCCATTGACGTATTAGATGAAGCCATGGCCCAAATCCATGTCAAAAACTTTGTCATCCCCGACCGGACAAAGCAGCTGGAAAAATTCCGTCAGGAGCTGGAAGAAGAAAAGACTCAGGCTGCCTTAACCCAGGACTTTGAAAGGGCCGCTGAACTTAGAGATCAGATCAATGACCTGGAGCAAAAGGAGAGAGAATCCAGCGAAGATCATAATCTGGACCGGGAAAGCTGGCCGGCGATTGAAGAAGACCAGATTGCAAGCATTGTCTCCCAATGGGCCAATGTTCCGATTACCCGCCTGACGGAAAAAGAGGCGGATAAGTACCTGAATCTTGGAGAAAAATTAAAAGAGCAGGTGATTGGACAGGATTATGCTGTAGATGTCATTTCCAAAGCATTAAAAAGAGCCCGAGTCGGGCTCAAGTCTCCCTCCCATCCGATCGGATCCTTTATCTTTGTCGGGCCGACCGGAGTTGGAAAGACCTATCTTGCCAAGCAAATAGCTAAAAACCTCTTTGGGTCGGAAGAAGACATGATCCGGATTGATATGTCCGAATACATGGAAAAATATTCAGTTTCCAGGCTGGTAGGCTCTGCTCCGGGTTATGTTGGCTATGAAGAGGGAGGACAGCTGACGGATCAGGTCCGCTCCCACCCTTATTCGGTGGTTTTGTTTGATGAAATTGAGAAGGCCCATCCCGATGTCTTTAACATCCTCCTCCAGGTTTTGGATGACGGAAGGCTGACCGACAGCCAGGGCCGAACGGTCGATTTTCGAAATACTATTATCATTATGACTTCCAACGTCGGTGCCGGACGAATTAAGGAAAGCCGGAAATTGGGCTTTGGAAGCCGAGACGCAAAGACTCAGGATGACTACGAAAGAATGGCGGAAATTGTCCATGAGGAGCTTGCCTCGACTTTCCGGCCGGAATTTTTAAACCGTTTGGATGAAGCTGTGGTTTTCCACAGGCTCAGCGAGGACTCCATTTATAGGATTACCCGCCTGCTCCTGGACCAGCTTATGGAGAGAATCCGGGATATGGGCTATCGGGTCACTTATACTGATGCCGTGGCAAGGAAAATTGCCAAAGAAGGCTACGATCCTGAATTCGGAGCAAGGCCCCTGGAGCGGTCAATTCGTACGCAGATTGAAGACGGAATGGCAGAGAGGGTCCTTTCCGGTCAGATGGATCCGGCTAGGGAAAAGGAACTTCGGATTTTCCAGGGAAAGATCATTCTGGCAGAAAAAAAGTCTTTGAAAAAGGAAAAAGACCAGGATAAGGAAAGTGCGATAAAAGAGAATATTCCTGCGGAGAACATTAATGGCTGAAAGGGTTCGCTACATCTGCAAAGAGTGCGGTCATGTACAAACGGGCTGGACGGGAAAGTGTCCCAACTGTGGAGCCTGGGCTTCGATGGAAGAAAGCAGGGTTTTCGATGTCAAAGGATCCCGGTCAAAAAGATCAGAAAGTGAGAGGGAGAGGGCCATTCCTCTCTCTCAAGTTGTTTCCGAGCCTTCCGAGAGAATGGACACGGGTTTAGAAGAGTTAAACCGAGTTTTAGGGGGAGGGCTGATCCGGGATTCTGTCAATATGCTCACGGCCCGGCCCGGTGCGGGGAAGTCCACCCTTCTTCTCCAAGTTTCTATGAATTTTGCCCTTCAGGGCCGGGATGTCCTTTATGCTTCGGGAGAAGAGAGTACGGGTCAAATTAAAAATCGGGCGAGCCGGCTTTTCAAGGAATTAAACAGCCATATTTATCTTCTTTCCACCAATTCCATGGACCAGGTTATCCGAGAGATATCTCGCCTTCATCCGGCCCTTTTGATTTTAGACTCTGTTCAGACCTTTGAGCTAGAGGAATTTGGGCAGCGCCAGGGGACCCCCACTCAGACCCTTCGGGTTACTGACCAGGTGGTCCAGGTCAGCAAGGATTCCTCCCACCCCATGGCCTCTTTTATCGTGGGCCACATGACAAAATCTGATGAAATGGCGGGTCTGAGGACCCTGGAGCACCTTGTTGACACGGTTCTTTACCTGGATGACGGAGGAGAGGAGGGCCTTCGACTGCTCCGGGCAACAAAAAATCGTTTTGGCTATACGGGGGAGGTGGGCCTCTTTCAAATGACGGCGGAAGGCCTGATGGAGGTCCGGGACCCCTATTCTTTTTTTCTTACAAAAAGAGATAAGCCTGTCACAGGATCTGCAATTTCCTTGCAAAAGGAAGGATCGCGTTTTATCCCGGTCGAAATTGAAGCCCTGGTTTCTCCTTCCTATGAGCCTTATCCCATGCGGATCGGTGACAGCCTCCGCAGAGATCAATTAAATACCCTGGTCGCCGTTCTGGAAGTTCGGTCAGGATACCGAATGGATCAAAAAAATATTGTCTTAAAGGCAACCGGGGGGATTGTCATTAAAGAAAGGGTCACCGATCTGGCTGTTCTGATTGCCATTGCTTCGGCGGCAGATGGGTTCCCGCTTTTTGCAACGGATGCTTTTCTCGCAGAGGTGGGTCTAACTGGGGAACTGAAGAAGGCTGAGGATGGAGAAAGAAGGATTCAGGAGCTTTCCCGAATGGGCTTTCAAAGAGTGTTTGTTTCTGCTGATTTTTCCTGTGAAAACCACGGTCCCCTTCAGGTGATTGCCTGCCAAGACCTCTCTCAGGTCCT
>CAMYOR010000100.1 GCA_947278105.1 uncultured Tissierellia bacterium | reverse complement strand
GTGTGGCGATCACTTATCTGCGATCCGGGGATCATCCCCTAAGAAAGGCTCAAGGAAAGGAGCTCCTGTGGAAACGGTAAAAACAATTCAAGAGGTTCGGAAAAAAGTTCAGGCTCAAAAAAAAGAAGGAAGGTCTATTGGTCTTGTGACGACCATGGGTTTTTTGCATGAAGGCCATCTTTCGCTGATTGAGGCCTGCCGGAAAGAAAATGATTATGTCATCGTCACCATTTTTGTCAATCCCACCCAGTTTGGCCCTAATGAGGACCTGGATTCCTATCCCCGGGACCTGGAATCAGATTTGAAAAAATGCGAGCAAATGGGAGCAGACCTGGTTTTCTGCCCCGATCCCCAGGAAATGTACCAAGGCCATAAAACTTATATTAAGGTTGAGGACCTCTCCTCCAAGCTTTGCGGAAAAACCCGGCCTATCCACTTTCGGGGAGTCTGCACGGTCTGCGCCAAGTTTTTTAATATCACCCAGGCGGACCGGGCCTATTATGGGTGGAAAGATGCCCAGCAGCTTTTGATTTTAAAAAAGATGGTCAAAGACCTCAATATGAATATCGAACTGGTTGGAATGCCGATTGTTCGGGAGAAAGACGGTCTGGCAAAGTCCTCCAGAAATAATTACCTAACCCCGGACCTTCGAAAAGAAGCTACTTGTCTTTACCGAGCGATTTTAGCAGGAAAAGAAAAAATAGGCCTAGGCGTATCTGCTAAAGAAATTATTCAGACGATGCGGGAAGTCGTTGAAAAAGAGCCGGATACCAGAATTGATTATATCTCTGTCGTCGATCCCAAAAACCTGGAGGATGTCCAGGTAGTTCAAGGCAAAGTCCTCGTCGCCATGGCGGTTTATATGGCCGATAAGGCGCGCCTCATTGATAACTTCCGCTGGGATCCCCAGGACTCGAACGCCTAAAAAAAGATCTCCCCCCCTCTATACCCCTGACAGGTATTTATGAACACGGAGAATAGAGGGGGGATAAATTTTTAGAATATAGAAAAGACATGAACCATTCGTGCGCTCTACTTGTAGAAAAAGCCAATGATCTTTCCGCTTTCATCATAATTCACGGTAAAAAGCAAGGAGCCCTTTTCGTAGTGAACTTCCTGCTGGCTGATGATATAGCCCTTTTCTTTATCACGAACGACCGCCCCACTTCCAAATTTGGAGAAATCGCCCTTTTCTTTGATATCGGCCAGAGCTTTTTTGCTCACTTCTTCTGTAATGGCTTCCTGCATTTCTTTGCTCATCTGGTCTTTGATCGGATCAAAGCCTTTGTCCTGGATTTGGCGAATGACTTCCTTCGTCTTGGATAAAATTTTATCCGCTTCGTCTTTGGATAGGTTTTCTACTGATTTTTTACCGCAGGAAACAAGAACAAATAAGGCAAGGAGAATCAAAGCAAATTTCTTAATTTTTTTCATTGTAAGCATCCTTTCTGGTGGCAAGAATTCGATTAACTATTAACAGATCCACAAGGATCCAAAGGCCATAGACGGCCAAATAGGACCAGGAAAGAAAAAAAATCAGGCTATCAAAGAAACCATGGAGGAAAAAGGCGAGCAGGAAGGCTCGTCCACCTTGGTTATGAGAGCACCCCTGAAAGATCAAAAAGCTCATCCCGATGTGAAAAACCAGAGCAATGATTCGCTCCCCCAAAAAATCGAGGTGGAAAATTGGATTTATCGCCTGGCTTAATTGAAGGAGGAAGACCAGCTCACAAATCCCGTGTCCCAGTCCAAAAATCAAAGGACATTCCCAGCGATCAGAAAAATGAAAATATCCCTGGTTTTCTCCCGGCGCCCGCAAAAGAAATTTTCGAAATAAAAACCTTCCCCCTTCTTCAAAAAATCCAGCGGAAAAAGCGACAATCAAAGTGAAAATGAAAGGATAGGCAAAGGTCCACTGATTCCATTGGAGATTTTTTTGCAGAATCGAGAGCAAAGGAAGGCGAAGGAGGATTTGCGTGATGAAAAAGCATAGGACTCCCATAAAAAAGAGCATGAATTTTTCTCGTGACTTTGTCATTGTTCTCCCCTCTAAAAACGACCTTCTCTCAGTCTGCAAATTATTATCTCGTTAAAAGAAAAAATGCGGGAAAAAGCTGGGTCAAAAAAGGATCTCCGGTTGAGGGCGCTTTGATCGGACTTTTTTTGCTTGGGTCAGCCTTGTATACAACTGGCAGCTTTGAAAGGTCTGCCATATCCTTATTCATCAAAAGGTTAAAATGGCACTCCTTAAGCTTTACCTCTAAAAATTTCTTTGTGAAGGTCTCTGCTTTTTTCGTGACTTTATCGGAAGAAAACTCATAGGCCGGTTTTGCCTTCTCTTTTTTATAAAACTTTTCATAGTCGGCCCTGAACTGCTTATCCTTCATTTCGTTAATCTGTTCCCTCAGTGTTTCCAGATCAATTGCCTTCGTTCCAAGGTCGATTAAAAGTTGAATTTTTCCTTTTGACACTGCGTAGGTTTTCCCCAGATAAGTGATCAGGCAGTATTCCGGCGAGACGAATTTGATATACTTATTCATCGGATCAATAAGAAAGCAAGGCCCCTGACCTAAGTCCAGGTCAAAGGGCGGATTAGCTAAAATATAGATATCCGCAAGCTTTTTTCCCACGTAAACCGGATAATAAATCCGATCCTCCAGCTCAGCAAATTTTTTCCCATTCCAGGTGTAGAGGGGAATATTGCTGCCCACCCGATGGTCTGCGGTTAACCGCTCCTTATCATCGGCGTGACTGTTTCTTAGATGTTTGACAATTTCTGATTTTAAGGCAGGATAATATTTTTCAGGAAGGTCTTTGGGAAAGGCAGCGGCCAAAGACTCAGTGGAAATAGCCAGGAGGATGGCCAGCAGAATGGCGAAGGAATAGGCAAAGCGAGAACTTTTTCTTATCATTTTTTGCTCCTCTCCAAGAGACTTCTTTACCTATAGAATACCATGAAGATCCTCATACTTGAACATAGTTTACACAAATGGAACTGTACCATTATTAATGGTACAGTTCCATTCAAATCGTTCTGTCTCTAACCAAAAATCTTTTATCTCGATAAGAGAAAAAATGCGGGAAAAAGCTGGGCGAAAAAAGGATCTCCCGTTGGAGGGGCGGCCTGATTTAATTTTTCCTTGGTGTGCGATGGTCTTTTCAGTTGGATCCCAGATTGTTTCAATTGGACAGTGCTCGCTCTAAAGACGACAGGAAGGCTTGAAAAGTTGGCTTTATCTGCGTTCACTTGAAAATTAAAATCGCTCTCTTTAAGCTTATCTTCTAAAAATTCCACCGTTAGATCTTGGAGCTTTTTTTCATTTTCTATATCGGTTACGCCGTCTAATTCTTTATATTCTTTATACCAGTCTAGGAATCTTTCCCGAAATTGAGGATCCTTTATTTTCTTAATTTCATCTTTGTATACGGCTTCATCGTTTAATACCATGCCTCCTAAGCTGGAAATAAAATGAACCTTCCCTTCAGAGATTGCATAACAGTTTTGCAGGTAAAAAACTAAGAAGTATTCTAAATTTTCATTTTCTTGGCGATTAATATATTCGTTTAATGGCTCTGCGATCACCATTGAAGGAAAGTTAGTCATTCTTTCTCCTGAAGGATAAAAGATATCTAGCGCAAAAAGTCTTGTTCTGGAGTAAACAGGGTATTCTATCGCTGTATTATTTGGATAAAAATGCTCTCCATCATACCGATAAATAGGAATCGAGCTTCCTACCCGGTAATCCGCATTTAAAATATCCGGCTCACTGACATATTTCGTGTAATTCATTTCAAGGTGGTCAATAATTCCCTGTTTTAACTCAGATAAGTATTTTTCAGGGTAGCTTGTGCTTTGCTGATAAGACTCTGCTAATGCCTTATTGGGTAAAATAAAAGTCAAAGTAAGAACAATAATAAACAGGACAGAAAAAAGGGTTTGTTTTCTTCTCATAGCTTAGCTCCTTTCCTTAAGCAATACAGTCTCTCCTTTTTTAATTTTCTTTCTCATGGCTTGTTGATAAAACCGCTATTATAAAATAGCCATTGGTCACCCTGCTTTCGAAGATAGTAGGTATAAATACTGTCGTCTTTTCTCCATAGCGAAGGCATCTGGATCTTTGCTTTTTGACCATCATCGCTAATCAAATATGTGGCTTCGTCCTTACCCGAAAAGTCAATGCCAGCATCTGCAATTGCCACGTAAAGCTTGCCCTCTTTTTCCTGATAGAGTGCTGTTTCCGGATCCTCCTTCAATTCTTCCATGAGTCCTTGATAAGCCGGATATTCTGGAGTCAACACCTCTCCAAGCCAAGTCTTCAGCTCTTCCAGGTTGGAAAATCTCGGATCATTAACCAGAACCATTGGTCCATGACTGAATGT
>CAMYOR010000099.1 GCA_947278105.1 uncultured Tissierellia bacterium | reverse complement strand
GGAGATGTGTATAAGAGACAGGAGGATGGGCAGGAACTTTCAGCGATGAGACCCGACTCAAAAATCCCCTCTTCTCAGGAGGCTCCATTTTGACCGGTCCAGGTTATGAATTATTTCAGAAAAAGCTGGGATATCATTTTCGGGATCTCTCCCTCCTAAAACAGGCCTTTATCCACCAATCCTATGTCAACGAATCTCTGCTTTCCAATGAAAAATCGAATGAGAGACTGGAATTTTTAGGCGATGCAGTTTTAGAGCTGATCGTCAGTCAAATTCTCTTTGAAGATTTTCCCGATATCAATGAAGGCATCTTGACCCAAAAAAGAATCCGAATGGTTTGTCAAGGCTCTTTTGCTTACCTAGGAAATATCTGGGACCTTTCTCCCCATTTAATCATGGGACGGGGGGCCGAGCTCCAGGGGGCAAGAGAGATGCCATCGATTCTGTCGGATACCTTTGAAGCCGTCTGCGGAGCCATCTATTTAGATGGGGGCTGGGACTTTCTTTATCAGTTTTTTAAGAAAACTCTGCCTACTTTGGAAGAGCGGGAAGACCGGGCAAAATCTCTTTTTCACAATTACAAATCCAAAATTCAGGAACTTTGCAATGAAAAAGGGGCCCATCTGGAATATCAATTGCTCCGCGAAGAAGGGCCAGACCATGACAAAATTTATACCACAGCTCTCCTGATTGAGAGAAGAAAAATTTCCGAAGGCCAGGGAAAAAACAAAAAAGAGTCGGAACAGGCGGCGGCAAAAGAAGCCCTGGAAAAAATAGAAATCAATCCATCCCTCCTAAAAACGGGAAAAAACTAATAGGAAAAACCAATGCGCTTAAAGTATCTGGAACTTTACGGGTTTAAATCCTTTGCAGAGAAAACACGACTGAACTTTGACGATAATTTTGCCTGCATTGTTGGCCCGAATGGTTCAGGAAAATCAAATATTGCGGATGCCATTCGCTGGGTTTTGGGAGAGCAGTCTGCCAAAGAGCTTCGGGGAGCCAAAATGGAAGATGTGATCTTCTCAGGAGCCCAGGGGCGGAGACCCATGAACATGGCTCAAGTGACCCTGGGATTGGACAATTCCGATGGGTCCTTGGGTCTTTCCTATGATGAGCTTACGGTTAGTCGGAAGGTTTATCGGTCAGGGGAAAGCGAATATCTCATTAATAAAGTCCCGGTCCGCCGAAGGGATATTCGGGAGCTCTTTATGGATACCGGAATCGGCCGGGAAGGCTATTCTTTAATCGGCCAAGGAAAAATTGATGAACTTTTAAGCAGCCGGGGAGAAGATCGAAGGGCGGTTTTTGATGAGGCCTCCGGCATTGCCAAATATAAATATAAAAAGGAAGAATCATTAAGAAGGCTGGAAAAGACCGAAAAAAATCTCTCTGAAGTGGAAGTGGAGGTTCGGGGGAAGGAACAAGAAGAAAAAATTTTAAAAAGGCAGGCTGAAGATGCTCGAACCGGCCTCAAGCTTACCCAGGACCTGGAAGTCCATGAGCTCTCCCTCCTGAAAAGCAAGGTTGATCAAGCGGAGAAGGAAGTTCTCAAATTTCAGGCGGAAAAGGAAAAACTGGATGGGGAAGGTGAAAGTCTAAGAAAGGGCCTTGAAGGGCTTATGGCAGATCTTCAGCCTGATCAGGAGGCTCTTTCGGCCTATCATGAAAATCAGAAGCAGCTGGAAAACCAGGTTAGAAGCTTAAAGGATAAAATCCAAAAAATTCAGTCAGAAACCCGGCTCAAAGAGGAGCAGCTACATTTTTACCGGAGAGATCGGGAACGGCTCCAGGACCTTATTCAAAAGAAAAAGGATCAGGCCCGGGACCTTTTAAATTCAGAGGCGGATTCAAAAAGTAAGATTGAAGCCCTGAAAAACAAAAAGACCCTTTTTCAAAATAACCTTCGAATTTTTCTTGAAGAGGATGAGAAAAAAGAAGAAAATTTGTCGGCCCAACTGGAGGAAGGTCAGAAAAAAAGGGAAAAAATCAGGGAAAAGCTATCCTTTTTAGATTTTGAGGAAAGACGAAGAGAAGAAGAGGCCCAATCACTTTCTCATCTGCAGGAAAAGAAGAAAGAAGAGATGGAAATCCTGGTCGAAAAGATGGCCGGCCTGCAAAAAGAAGCGGATGAAAACAAGAAACGGCATTCGGAATTGGAGAATGAGGAAAAGGCAGGAAAAGAAAATCTTCAAGCAATCCTTCAAAAAGAGAAAACCCTGGAAGAAAATCTTCGCCAGTGGGATCAGGAAACTTTTGAGAGAGAAAAAAAATTGGCTCAGGTTTCTTCCCATTTGAGCCTCCTTCAAAGTTTGATCGATCATTACGAAGGTTATTCAAAGGCTGTACAGGACCTGCTTCGCCTGTCCACAAAAGATTCGGAGATCTCATCCCGAATGCTGGGGACCCTTGCTAGTCAGATTGAAGCTCTCACTCCCTATGAAAATGCGATGGATGCTGCTCTTGGCGGCGCCCTGCAAAATATTGTCGTCCCCAGTCAAAAGGACGGACAATTTTTAATCGAGACTTTAAAAAAGAAAAATATAGGAAGGGTGACATTTTTACCCATGGATAAGATTCAGGGAAAAGCTCCGGTCTCTTATTCAGATCCGAGAATCTTATGTCAGGGGGTGGATGCCCTCACTTATGACCCCCGCCTTCGTCCGATGATTGAGCATTTCTTATCGAATACGGTCATTGTCAAGAATCTTTCCGATGCAATTTCCCTATCTAAGAAGGTTCGCGGGATCCGGATCCTTACCCTGGACGGGGAAGTGATAAACTCCTGGGGGTCTATGGTCGGAGGAAAACTTCGCCATCAAAATGAAGCCAGCCTCATTAACCGTCAGTCGCAGGCAAAGAACCTGGCCAGGGAAGCAAAAAAACTGGAAGAGGAAAAGAAGGACGCCCTGATCCAAAAAACAGCAATCGAAGAGAAAAGGGAAAAAGAGGCCCGCTCTTTTGAGAGCCAAAGCCAGGAAATTGAAAATCAAAGACGGGCCCTGGAAGAATTGAAGGCCCGGGAATTGGGCTTGTCATCAGACATGAAAATTTTGGAGGGGGAGATCCAAAAAGTCCGGGACTTTCTTCAGGAAAAGACCCCCTATTCAAAGGAAGAGTTCCAGGAAAAAAGAACCGCCCTGGAAAAAGAACAGCAGGAGGCAGACGAGGCCTATCGGTCCCTTCAAAAGGATTGGCAGGATGCCCAAAAAAGGCATATCGAAGAAGAAAAGGAATCGGCCCTCCTTAAAGAAAAATTGGAGGTTCTGGCTCGAGACCTTGGTCTGGCAGAGAATCAATACAATGACCTTTTAGAAAAAAAGGCAGCCAGCCAAGAGGAAAGTAAAGAAAGGCAAAAAGACCTTGAGGATCTGGAAAAACAGATTAGGGAAAATGAGGCCTTCCTTGAGGAATCTCAAAGATCAATAAATAAATGGGAAGGGGAACTCGAAAGAGCGCTAGACCAAGAAAAAAATGACCGACTGGACGGGGGAAAGCTGCAAAAGAAGGTCGAGGATGCCCTCCGGGAAAAGGAAAGATTAGAGGATGAGAGGGCGGAGAATGAAAAAAATATTTTTGAGAACTGCATTCATTTAGACCAGTGGCAGGTCAAGGCTAAAGATTTTAAAGAAGATTATTGCAGCGCCTATGATCTTCCCATGGAAGCTTTGGAAGTAAAGCTAAAAAACCTTGCCCCTGTGAAAACGACGAAGACCAAGGTTTATGAAATCAAAAAGGCCCTTTCTCAGATCGGATACTTTAATTACCAATCGATTGAGGAATATGAAAGACTTTCTCAGGATTTGGAATTTCTTCGCAGACAGGTGGAGGATTTGAAAAAATCAAGAAAGGATATTCTTCTTCTTATTCAGGATCTGAATAAAACCATGATCCGGCTTTTTGAAGAAAGTTTTAAAGCGATCAATCAGTCCTTTAACGAGGTTTTTTCGATTCTTTTTGATGGAGGGGGAGCCCGGCTGGAATTGGATCGTCCGGATATCCTGGAAGCCAATATTGATATTGTTGCCCAGCCGCCCCATAAAAAGCTTCAAAGTCTGGAGCTCTTATCGGGGGGAGAAAGGTCCATGACAGCCTTGGCCCTGCTTTTTGCCATATTTTCTATCCATCCGACTCCATTTTGCGTACTGGATGAAATTGATGCAGCCCTGGATGAAGCGAATACGGGACGATATGGTCATTTTCTCCTCACCTTAACAGAAAAGACCCAATTTGTTATCATCACCCATAGAAAGAGTACCATGGAGCTAGCGGATGTTCTTTATGGAGTGACTATGGATAAAGGCATCAGTCAGATTATTTCCCTAAAATTTGAAGATTACCCACAGAGCTTTAAGGCTGTCTCTTATACACATCTGACGCTGCCGACGAATAGAGAGGTGTA
>CAMYOR010000098.1 GCA_947278105.1 uncultured Tissierellia bacterium | reverse complement strand
TTCGTCGGCAGCGTCAGATGTGTATAAGAGACAGCTTCCAACTCGGCCTGAAGATTTGCCAGGTCCTCCTGATAATTTTCGAGGATGCCCTGAGCCCTTTCCACATCCTGGGACTGTTCTTTTTGACGGGAGAAGGAGCGGGCGGTAGAGGAGGCCTTGGTGATTGTTGTGGTCTTAAAGCGCTTTCTTCCCATAAAGCTGTCAAAAATAGCGGCTCCCAAATTCACTAGGGTATCCTGCTTTGCTCTTTCAGCCTGGACCCTTTCCCGGTCAATCCGATTTTCCTGCTGGCTGATTTTTGCTTCCAGGGCTTCTCTCTTTTTGCGATATTTTTCCTGGAGAGCTTCGCGGCTTTGATCTCTTTCTTCTCGAAGAAAAATTTGTGCCCGGGTCCGGAAGTCCTCTTCGGATTCATTGATAGACTGGAGAAGGTCCGTTCCCGGAATCTTTAAAAGTGTAAGGCCTCCCTTTTGATAGATGGTATTGACGAGGTCTTTTTCCCAGTTTTTCATTGAAACCCCTGTGACCATTTCTGGATCGATGGGGGAGAAATGGACTCCCGGGCTGGGCTGGGCGATAAGATCCGCGGGATCGGGCGCAAGGCCGGTTTTTTCCTCCCACTGGACGGGCATAAGGCCTTTTCCAACTGGGGTATTCCAGATCTCTTTTTTAAGGCAGGTCACGCCTGCCCGGCTGTCTTCATATAAGATATCCACTGCGGCGTAGAGGGTGGGAAGGTAGGTATCTCCCTGGGATGCTGGAAGATAAAAGGGAGTAACTTTCTTAAAAACGGGGGCCGGAAGAGGAGAAGAAAGGCTGGAGGCTTCCCCCTCTTTTTCCTTAAGGGGCTCAGGAGGCAGAGGCATTTTTTCGGCTGCCTCCTCTGAAAACTTTTTCTGATCCTCAGAAGGGCCTTCGTTCTTTTCTTCCTTAAGCCGGGTCAGCTGGGATCCGGTCAGGGGCCCGGCTAAATAGGAAAGGGTCCACCGGGTCATCAAAAGGCTGAGATTTTCTTCGTGGACATTATTGACCAGGAAGGTCCTTTTGGGCAGGCTGGAAAGAAGATCGCTGAGTTTTTTCTGGGAGTCCGGATTTTCCCCGGCTTTTTGAAGTCCTTCAAGCAGGCGGCTTTTGTCCTGTTCCGTTTGCAGGCGGCCGATAAACCAGGTTCCAATGTTGGAAAGGCCTTTATAGTCCAGGTCGGAGGGGTTCTGAGTCGCTAATACCAGGCCTACGCCGTAAGCCCGGGCCTGTTTTAAAAGCGTCAGAAGGGGCTTTTTTGTGGGAGGGTTGGCAATGGGGGGAAAATATCCGTAAATTTCATCCATATAGAGGATCGCCCGCAGGGAAGATGTGCCGGGCTGGGTCCGCATCCAGGATAAAAAGCGATTGAGGAGAGTGGAAACGCAGAAAATCCTGGCATCTTCACTGAGATGGGCCAGGGAGAGGATGCTGTGGCGGGGCCGTCCTTGCGAAGTGTATAAAAGCTTCTGGATATCCATGGGTTCTCCCTGCATATATTGGGCAAAGACCGGGGAGGCAAAAAGACCGTTTAGCTTTTGAATGAGTCTTAGCCGGTTTTCCTTGGGATAGAAGGTATCCATATCCAAGACCCCCATTTTTTTCATGGGGGGATTCTGGATTGCAGAAACAAGGCCGACAAAGTCCAGGTCTTCTCCTTTTTGCCAGGCATCCAGATAAAGATTGGAGAGGAGGATTGAACTCGGCCCTGTTAAGGGATCTTCCTCGATCCCGGATAGGGAAAGAAGGCTGGAAACGGAAGTGGAAAGATAGGCGGCGAGGGCCTCAGGGTCATTCATCAGGGGCTCGGAAGGACGGGAAGGCGGGGTAAAAAAGGCCATGGCCTTTCCGCGATTGGATCCGGGAGTATAAACGGAAAAATCGACGGAATTTTTTAAAAGGCGAATCCGATCAGGGTCTTCATCCCAATCAGCCAGTCCATTTTTCCACTCCATAGCAATTTTTTCTGCTTTTTGGTCAATATTTTCGCCGGATCCTTCCGGGATCCAGGGTTTAAAATCCTCCGCCCGAAGGTCTGGAAACTGCAGAAGAAGGTTGGCCATGTCTCCCTTCGGATCGATAACAAGAGCGGGGATCTGGTCAATGGCCGCTTCCTCTAAAAGACCAATGGCAAGGCCTGTTTTTCCGCTCCCGGTCATGCCGACGCAAACGGCATGAGTCGTCAAATCCTTGGAATCATAGAGATAATACGCATCCGTTTTTTTCATCGTGGCCGGGTCCACCTCTTTGCCCAGGTAAAAAAGGCCCAACTTTTCATAGTCTTTCATAGGAATTCCCCTTTATTTTTTTCAGCATTTATCCGCTTCAAATACCTATTTTTATTGTAAACCAAGGGATTTTCTCCTTCAATCGGGAACAGACCATCCTTCGGCGAAAAATAACTCTTTTGAGAGACATTGACAGTCTTTCAATTTGTGATAGGATAAATCTATTGAAAAACCATCGGGGTGTGGCGCAGTCCGGTAGCGCACTTGTCTGGGGGACAAGGGGCCGGAGGTTCAAATCCTCTCACTCCGATTTAAAAGCCGCCTGAAATCAACGTTTCAGGCGGCTTTTTTTATCCTTCCAGCTTTATTATCAAAGCAACTTCATTTTAATTCTTTTATGGTGGGGCTTGCTTGTTATTAAATGAGCTACTGTTTCGCTGGCCGAAATCCTGCGGCGATAGCCTCCGCTTCCGTTTTAAAATAGCGGTCACCCTCATAAGGCTTCATTTTTATTTTCTTCCAATCTCTTTGCCAAGGCATATGGTATATTTTTGTACCTTTTATCTTATTTACGTTCCCTTTAATTTGGCCATTGCCCTGTTCATCTACATAAACCTCTCCATTCATCGAATGACTAGGTTCAGCCAATGCGGTATTTGCGTTATTATTCTGCGGAGTATTTGGGCTTTCTACGGGTTTATTTTGTGAACTAGATTCATCCATAAATTCTATAGGAGATGGTTCAGGCGCACTGTAGTCATTCTGGCTGCCAGCTGCGTAATTTGTATTTTCCTTTTGAGAAGATTGGATATTTTCTACATTTTGATTCGTTGTTGACGAAGATTTCTTTTTCTCTACACTTGAAGATTCCTGAGTTTCAGAAATGGGTTCATTTTCTAACGAACTTGAAGATGAACTCGTAATGAGTGTGTCCATAGTTAAACTTGAAGTGAATTCAGAGGACGAAACTACTTCATAGGAAAGATCCTCATAAGAGAAAGCCCCAAAAGAACTTTCTGATGAAACCAGGGCCACTTCATTATCATCTGGATCATGCTTGCCTTTATTCCCCCAAAAGGCTGGGAAAATGAAAAGTAAAACGAATACCAGAAAAGCTATTTTCAGCTTTCCTTTTTTCTTGCCTTTATTGGGCTTTACTTTTTTGTTTCTGGGGGGTTGCTTGTTTTTTGCAATATCATCCAGGTTTATTTCCACATTACTAGAAAAGGAATCCCTTTTTTTTTGTGGTCATATGGATGGGATTCTTTTTTCTGTGCTTAAAAATTCCAAGTTTTTTCATGACCGCTTCTCCTATTTTTTGCTGAATCTCCTTGACACCTTAGAACCTTTTCCCGCTTACCTTTATTTTCATAAGGTTTGGTGAGCTTTTGCTGAGAGATCAATTTTCTTGTTTCTTCCGCCTTGAAATAAGTATAAATCTTATTCATTGGCCCAACGCCTATCATGAATATAGTTTATAGTCGCTGCTGAGAAGGGTCAATTACGAGTCAAAATGTTGTCTATAATAGTGGGGCAACACTAGAAAAGCAGTAAGATTAATTGATAAAAAAGCCTTACAAAAATTAGAAAAAATTTTGAAAAAAAGTCAATGCCCCCAGCATTGACACGTATTCAACACGTGTTATAATTGCTTTGGAGGAAAGCATATGCAAAATAACTCCAAAGAGATCATTAAAAGGCTTGAGAAAGAAGGCTGGGTGTTAGTACGGGTGGATGGAAGCCATCATCAGTTTAAACATCCAAAAAAAGATGGAACGGTAACTGTCCCGCATCCCAAAAAAGACCTTCCAACAGGTACGCTTAAGAGTATCTTCAAGCAAGCGGGCTGGGAGTAATCCCAGCCCATGATCTCAAACAAAGGGGGCGAAGTAAAAAATGGAACGTGTATTCTATACGGCGATCTTTGAAAAAGTGGATGGACAATTTCAAATCAGTTTTCCCAATAAAGAATTGTTAACCGTTGAGGAAGACACTTTAGAAAAAGCGCTAAACAGTGCAAGAGAAGTCATTGCACTTGCCGTGATGGATGCAGAAGCTGAGGGAAAAGAGTTTTTAATTCAGCAGATCAATCAAGAAAATCTTCAAAAAGGGCAATCTTTGATTTCTATCGACCTCTGGATGCCGTTAGAAAGGGCAAAGGTAAAAGAAACATATACAAAAAAAACCCTGACAATTCCGCTTTGGCTTGATCTTTTAGCAAAAAAGAAAAATATAAACTTTTCACAGGTTTTGACGAAAGGATTAAAG
>CAMYOR010000097.1 GCA_947278105.1 uncultured Tissierellia bacterium | reverse complement strand
GATTGGATATGGCCATATGGCTGGAGCGATGATCAGGGGCTGGATTCGAGGGAAAGCTTTTCGCCCCCAGGAGAGTTATGTCTGCGCCCATCACTATGATCCATTAAAAAAGAGGGCAGAGGCACTGGGGCTTTGCCCCTGCAAGAGGGCCGAGGAGGCGATCAAAAAGGCTGACTGGGTTTTATACGGGGGCCCGGCCAACCGGTGGGAGACGATTCTTTCCCCCCTGGCTCAGGATTTAGAGGGAAAGGTCCTCCTTTCGATTGCCTCCGGAGTTCTTTTTGAGGACTATGAGGCCACCCCACTGTCAAAGACCCATCACCTCTCCCTCCTACCCAGCCTCCCCGTGGAAGTTCAGGAGGGAGTCGTCCTTGCAGAAAATCGGTCTTCCTTAACCGATCCGGAAAAGGCGAAGGCCCAGAACCTTTTAAAAGTCCTGGGCCTTTTTGAAGAAGTGGACGCCTCTTTGATCAGCGCCGCAGGGACCCTGACCGGATGCGGTCCCGCCTTTGTTTACGCCTTTATGGAGGCGCTGAGTGATGCGATCGTCCGCTATGGAATAAAGAGGGACCAGTCCTACCGGCTGATCACCCAGATGGTCCTGGGATCCGCAGCCCTGCAAAAAGAGACCGGAGTCCATCCCACAATCCTCAAGGAAGCCGTCGCCAGTCCCGGAGGCACGACCATTCGCGGGCTCAACGCCCTTCATAAAGCAGGATTTTCCCGGGCCCTGATCGAAGGGATGGAAGCCATACTAAAAGAAGAGCCCATCGGCTGATCCGGTGAAAGCTGTATTAAAGAAGAGCGAATCGGTTGAATATCCCTGGCGGGGCCTTGACCCGTGATATAATGTTATAAATCAGAAAAAATATAAGGAAGAAAAAGCCGTGATTGAGAGGAAGATGCAAAAAATCGCTCATTTTGTCGTGGAAAAATCCAGGGCCGTGCTGATTGTCTTTGCCGTCCTTGTCCTTCTCTGCGCCCTCCTCTCCACCCGAGTTTCAGTAAACTACAAGCTTTCGGACTACCTCCCCGCCAAGGCCCCTTCCGTAATGGCCATCGACGTCATGAAAAAGGAGTTCCGGGAGCCCATTCCCAACCTCCGGATCGCCCTTCCTCGGGCCTCCATCCCCGAGGTCCTGACCCTGGAAGAAAAACTGCGCAATGACCCCGAAGTGGAACTGGTTCTTTGGCTAGACACCTACGTTTCCGTGGAAATGCCCGTGGAGATCATCGAGCCCCGGCTCCTGGAATCCTATTACAAGGCCGAGGAAGACGGGAAAGGGGGGACCGCCCTGATCTCCGTGGCCGTGAACTCGAAAAATGAAAACGAATCCTTGGATCGAATCAAAAAGATCGTGGGAAAAGAAGCCCACTACGACGGCGAGATCGTCAACAGCGCCTTCCAGCAAACGGCGACCAATTCGGAAATTGGCTTAGTCATCACTTTTGTTGTCCCCATCTGCCTCCTGATTCTGATCCTTGCCACCCGGTCCTGGCTGGACCCCTTGCTGATGATCGTGACTATCGGAGTGGCCATTGTCCTTAACAATGGGACGAACCTCATTTTCCGCCAGGTTTCCTTTATCACCCAGGCCGTTTCGGCCATCCTCCAGCTGGCCGTCTCCATGGATTACACGATCTTTTTCCTGGATGCCTGGACCGCCAACAAAAACGCCGGCTTCAAGGGAGACGAAGCTTTGGAAATGGCCATTGTCAGCTCTTCTCAGGCCGTCGTTGCCTCTGCCCTGACAACAGTCTTCGGCTTTTTGGTCCTCGCCTTTATGCGCTTTCGCCTGGGCGCCGACCTCGGCTTTGTCCTGGCCAAAGGAATTGCCTTCAGCTTGATTGCCGTCATCTTCTTCCTTCCCTGCCTAATTAAGGAAACCGAAAAATGGATCGTCCGCTTCCAGCATCCGCCGATTCTTCCCAACTTTCACAAAGTCTCCGCCTTTGTCCTTGCAAGGCGAAAGTACCTGCTCTATCTCCTCATCCTGATCCCCATCGTCTTCATCGCCCAGGGGAAAAATGACTTTACCTATGGCAATGGCAAATTTCCGAAAAAATCCCAGATCTATCAGGATCAGGCCTTTATCAACGACCGCTTTAAGCCAAACCGGGCCCTGGTGGTCCTGGCCCCCCAGGGACAGTGGGGGAAGGAAAAAACCATGGTCCGCACCCTTGCCGACCTTCCCAGGGTTGAGTCCATCCTCTCCTATACCGAGGCGATTTCCGAAGCCGTCCCCTTCCAGGTCGTTCCTCCCAAAGCCCGATCATCCTTCCTTTCAGAGAAATACTCCCGAATCATCATGAATACGACCAGCCCCGAAGAAGGGCCGGAGGCCTTTGACCTGGTTCGAAAGACCAGAGAAATCGCCCGTAAATACTATGGAGACGACGCCCTGGTTCTGGGGCAGACCGTAACCCTTTTGGACATGAAGGAAACGGTCAACCGGGATAATCGGATCGTAAACTTCCTTGCGATCCTCTCCATCGCCCTGATCATCGCCTTCACCTTTAAATCGGCGATTCTGCCCGTGATCCTGGTTTTGACCATCGAGTTTTCCATCTGGATCAATATGTCCATCCCCTTTTTCACCCGCACAAAACTCTCCTATATTGGCTATCTGATCATCTCCTCCATCCAGCTAGGGGCGACCGTGGACTATGCCATCTTGTACACCAGCAACTATCTCCGCCTCCGAAAAGTGAAGGCCCTAGACGAGACCATCTATGAAAGCGGCATTTTAACCTATTCCTCCATCATGACTCCGGCGGTCATTTTGACCTGCGCCGGCTTTATGCTCGATCGAATTTCCTCTCTGGAGGTGGTCAAGGAGCTGGGAACCTGCCTGGCCCGAGGCGCCGCCCTTTCGCTTCTTTTGGTCATTTTCCTTTTGCCGGCCCTGATTTACCAGTTTGATCCCTACATTGAGGCCTTCACCCAGGATGCCTTCTTCTTCCACCCGGAGGGGGAAGTGGTTCAGCCCATTCATTTTGATTTCCTGGACAAGGTGAAAAAATTCCTCCGTGCCAGAAAGAAAGGGAAGAAAGGGCCTGAAAAGCTAGACCAAGCCATGGACTATGGCCATGCTCAGAACCAGACCCAGGCACAGAATCAGACCTCGTTCAAGGACCATGGCCAGGCGAAGGCCCCCCTGCCCCAGGAAACTCTTTTTCCCCGGCCCAAAACCCCTTCCTTCAGGGAAAAGGCCATGAGCAAGGAAAAACCGAGGGAAAGGAAAGGTCCCCGTCCGAAAAAAGGGCCCCCGGCTTCCCAAGAAAAGCGGTCTTTCTTCCGGAAAAAAGCATCTCCGCCCCCAAAAAAGAAATCCGTCACCCTGGAAAAAAAGCCCAGCCTCTTCACCCGCCTCTTCCATAAAAAGCCCAAAGGGCCCAAGGCGGTAAGAAAAAAGGATAAAGTCAAAAAGACCTTCACCCCCTCACCCCTGCCGGATCCAAAGAAGAATAATTCCGATTTCATTCAGACCCAGGAGGACCAGGAATGGGCCCACAAAATCAAGGATATAGTGAAAAACGCCTACCAGTCTGCGGGAAAAGAAGAAAAGCCGGACACCAATGAATCAGACCACCAGAAGGTCCAGAAAGGAGGAAGAAAATGAAAGACAATTTAAAAAAAATCCTGGGGAAAAATTTGGCCATGGCCCTGGCCTGCCTTCTCATCCTCCTTCCCTTTACTAAGATCTTTGCGGATAATCCCCCGCCGGCACCTCCGGTTCCGCCCGCCCCCAATACGACCTCAAAGGACCCCAAAAAAGATTCCTCTTCCAGCCAAAGCTCCTCCTCCGATCCGGAGCTAAGCCTGGATTTAAATCTGAATTTGGGAAGCTCTTCCGAGGAAAACAAGAGCTCCGATTCCTCAAAATCTGAGTCCGAAGAAAAGTCCGAGGGAGGATTCCAACTTTTTCCTTCCGATTCCCAGGAAAGCTCCGAGGAAAGCAGCGAAGCCTCCACGTCCCCCGAAAATCCTCCCGAAGAATCCACCTGGGACCAGGGGGAAAACTCCAACACTCCAAAAGACGAAATCGTCTACGTCTTCCTTTCTCCCGACGGCCGGACCCGGGGAATCTATGTTGTCAACTCCTTTAATCTCGAAACCGACCAGACCATCACGGACTATGGAAAATACTCCCGTGTCACGAATCTTACCAACCTCAAGGAAATGACCATGGACGGGGATACCATCACCGTCGATGCCCAGGCCGGCCAGTTCTTTTACCAGGGGGATAATCCCCGGGGCGAGCTCCCCTGGGATGTCGATATCGAATACCGGGTGGACGGCAAGTCCATGCGGGTAGAAGAGATGGGCGGCCAGGAAGGGGAAGTGGAAATTCACGGAAAGGTGACCCCCAACCCCAAGGCTGACGAAGCCTATACCAAATACTACCTGGCCCAGGTCTCCCTTTCCTTTGATACCAGAAAAGTCCATATAACCGATACTTCCGATGCGGAAGTCGCCTATACCGGATCCACGGAAACCCTAAATTACCTGGTGATGCCGGAGGAATCCCTGACCTTTACCATTAAACTTGACACCAAGAACTTTGCCATGGATGGGATTACCCTGGGAGGGATCCCC
>CAMYOR010000096.1 GCA_947278105.1 uncultured Tissierellia bacterium | reverse complement strand
GGGAGAGCCCGAGCCGGGAATCTTTTTTTCTATCTCATGAGAGGAGAAAGATTTTGAAAAAGAATATAAAGTTATCCTTGATCGTCCTACTTTCCTTAACCCTGATGATAGGTCTTGCCGCATGCGGATCCCAGGAAAAGGAACCCTCTGAAAAACCTGCAGAGATCGATTCGAAGGTCTCGGAGCACATGGAATCAAGCCAGGATGCGAATGAAGAAAAATCCCAGGCCCAGGATTCTTCGGAGGAAAAAGAAAAGGATGATCCCCGGCTTTCCAATGGAGTGATTGACGGGACCAATTTCGAAAAGGTCATGAAAGAGATCCCTGATGATTTCAATATGGTCGAATACTATGAGAGGACTCAGGATCCCCTGGAAGGGACCTGGGAAGTCGGAGGAGTCGATAGAGCTTTTGTAACAAATGTCAAACGCGGCCAGCCGCATCCGACCTACTCCTACGACATGAAATCGGATGAAAACAAGGCTTTAATGACCTTGGACCTGGTGGCCTCGAACGGGAACATCACCTATCTGGTCAATTGCGTAAAAGTTGTAAAGGGCGATGTCTTTAACGGAGAAGAGGCGGCGGCCTGGATTAAGGACAATCAGGATAAGGATCGGGCCTCTACGGTCATTGGAGATGCAAAACTTATCCTTTCTCAGAACGCCCAGGGGGTCAAGGGCTCCCGGTCCCTCTTTATACAGGCACTGGGTAAGGATGGGGCTCAATAGGTCTTTATTACAGGGGAAGGATTTTGGACTACCGGAAGGAGGACGGCTGCGGAGCTCTGAAAACGGCCGGCCTTCTCTCTGTTTTCTTGCCCTGGTAAATTTTTTTCGGAAAGGAAAGTCATGATACGAGTTCTCTTTTCTGATTTTGATTCGACCTTTGGCCTCCATGGAAGGGTCCCCCGGGAAAATATTCGGGCCGTCCGCCGGCTCCATGAAAATGGAATCGATTTTTCCCTAGTTTCCGGGAGGCCGATGGGAAACCTGGAAAGCCTCCTTCAAAAATACGGAATAGAGGGGAATTATATCGGATGTAATGGGGCAATTGGGGTGATTTATGGCAAAGGTCCCGTTTTTGTCCATCCCTTAGAAAAAGACGCTCTAACGGATCTCATTACCCTCTCCAAAAAAAATCATTGGTTTTTCCTTTTTTATGGAAAAAAATCCTGTTATCTCGCCGGATTTCCGGGAAGGCTTTTGAAATATTCTCCCGTTTCCTCCATGATTTCCCACCTCTATGGGATGAAAATTAGGTTTTTTTCTTTTTCAGAGAAAGCTTTGGAGGGGGAAAGGATTCCAGCTCTTACCAAGATGAATATTTACATGGGGGAGAAAAATTATCAGGCTTTAAAAGAAAGGCTGGATCAAGATTCTCGGATTCGGGCCACATCCTCAGGAAGAAAAAAATTGGAGATTATGAACCAGGGAGTTTCGAAATGGGCGGGAATTGAGGAAATGGCTCAGTTGCTGAACGTTTCTAAAGAAGAGATTGCCACGATCGGAGATTTTGACAATGATATCGATATGCTGGAAAATGCCCCCATCTCCTTTGCCGTTGCCAATGGGTCGGAGGGAGCAAAGAAGGCAGCAAAGTTTGCCGTCAAATCCTGCAGGGAAGGGGGCTTTGCCCAGGCCTGCGATCTTTTGATTGACTGGAATCAGGGGGAAAGAGAAGGTTGATGACCCAACCATCGAAAAATGGAGGGGAGATTCTATGAAAGAAATGGACAAAAATTCTAATCGAGGCTTTGAGCACCTTTATTACACTACCCAAGGAAGGGCCCCTTCTTATGCCAACGCCTTTGCCGCCGGTCTGGACCTATCCGTTAAAACAGAAGAAGCTCTGGTCCTATCTCCGGGAGCTCATCAAACGATCCACACCGGCTTATCTTGCGCCCTTCCCAGGGGGTATTTTGGCCTGATCGCCATCCGGTCCGGCCTGGGCTCCCGGGGCCTGGTTCTTTCCAATGCCCTGGGCATTATTGATGAGGATTATCGGGGAGAGATTCGGATTCCCCTTTTTAATCATGGAGAAGAGACCATCCGCCTGGAAAACGGAGAAAGAATCGCCCAAATGATCCTGATTCCCTATATACAGCCCATCCTTGAAGAAGTTGATCAGCTGGAAGAAACGGAAAGAGGAAAGGAAGGCTTTGGATCTTCTGGAAGATTTTAGGCCGTGGCTTGTTTTCTTCCTCTACCGAAAGAAATCTTTAGGGATGAATAGCATTTCAGCCTTGTTTAGAATAAAATTTAGAAAAGAAAGAAAGGCATTATGCGTATTGATAAATTTTTAAAAAATTCCCGCATCATCAAGCGCCGGACCATCGCCAAAGAGGCCTGCGATGGGGGACGGGTTGAAATTAACGGCCAAAAGGCCAAGGCGGGCTCAGAGATTGAAATAGGAGATCAGGTGAAAATTTCTTTTGGGTCAGAGCCGATGGTCATCCGGGTCCTATCCCTTCCGGAAATCGTGAAAAAAGGAGATGCGGAAAAAATGTATGAAATTTTAGGAGAAGAAAATGAGTAATTTTCGTTCGATCTTACCGGAGGAGGAGGGTCCTCATCCCCATCGTCGCTCAACAAGGCCCTCTACTCAGGGTGTAAGACCCATGTCAGGGCAAAGAAGGGGGGGAACCAGGCCATCATCTTCTATGGCGGGATCCGGCAGACCTGGGTCGGGAAAGCCCTCCAGAAAACCCTCAGGAAGACCGGGATTTGCGCCCCCTTCCGGAAGACCCCCGGCCCCCCATCGGGAAAAGCGAATGGGATCAGGCGCAAATGGCAGAGCCTTTCTTTTTATCCTTATCTTAATGATCATCCTTCTTCCCACTTTGATCTCCCTCATTCATACCCGATCCTCTCTTACAAAGACCAAGGAAGAACAGGCGAGCCTTCAGAAGGAAAAGGATCAGCTCAGTGCATCCGTCGAGGAATTAAAAAATCAGCTTCAGATCGTCAACACGGATGAATTTATCGAAAAATATGCCCATGAAAAGCTTGGAATGATCCGTTTAAATGAAATTTTAGTCCAAACTCAAAATGGACAGTACAGCGTGGATCAAAAGAAGGTCAAGGCCATTACGGAAGGTCAGGAAAGGGCGGCGGCTGCGGATAAAGAGGGTTCTCAGCAGGAGGATTCTCCGCAGGAGAAAGACAATCAAGAAGGCCAACAATAATGAAGAAGCAGTTTTTTCCAGACCAGGAGTGGCAGGGCCGATGGGACCTTTGTCCCTTCAAGGAAAAAGCTCAGTTATACCTGGCCGTATCCGGCGGGGCAGATTCGATGGCCCTGTTGGATACGGCCTGTCTTTTTGCCCGCTCTCCTCATTTTCCCCAGGTCATCAGCCTTTGTGTCCTGCATTTTAATCATGAGATCCGAAAGGAGGAGGGGGAGCTGGATGAAAAATTGGTTGAAGCTTTTTGCAAGGAGAAAGGCATCTCCTTTTTCTCCGGCCGGGCTGACATTCCCGCTCTTTCTAAAGCCGGTAAGGTCTCTTTGGAGCTTGCCGGCCGCAAGGCCCGATATGATTTTTTTCGAAGGACCATGGAAGCTCATAAAATACCTGGAGCCCGCCCTGTCCTCGTAACGGCCCATCACCGAGGAGATCAGGCGGAAACTCTTTTGCTCCATCTTATACGGGGAGCGGGCATGGACGGACTTTCCGGAATGAGAATCTGGGCGAAAGGACTCTTGGGCCCTTCAGAATCCTATCTTTTCCGACCCTTTCTGTTTCTTCCGAAAGACTCGCTGGTCAGCTGGTGCAAAGACCATTCCATTCCTTACCGGGAGGACCAAACCAACTGGGAACTTACGTACCGGCGAAATTTTGTTCGCCTACAGATTCTTGCAGCTGCCAGAGAAATCAATCCATCGGCGGAAGAAGCTCTTTCTCAGACCAGTACGATTTTGCAAGAAGAAGGAGATTTTTTGGACCATCTGGCGGAAGAAGCGATGGGAAAATTTCTTTTTGACGGGAGAAAGATTCCCCCGGCAGAGGTCCTCAGTTATGGCCATAAAAGAGCCTTTCTGTTAAAAAGAAATGCCTGTCTGGCCCAGGGACTGGCAATTTCACAGGAGCCCTTTTCTTCCCTGGCCCCGGTGATCCAAAGGAGAGTTCTAAGAAAAATTCTTCTTCAGGCGGGGAAAAAAGCAGAAGGACCTCGCTTTGAGGAAATCGAGAAAATCAGAGGATTGCCGGGTCAGTCAGCCGGAAAATGGATAGAGGTTTGTGGTATGATATTCCTATGTGATTTTCAAGGGCTGCTTGTTTTTTCTGCGGATAAAAAACAAGCTTTTTCCATGCCCATCGAGGAAGAAAAGAGGCTAGATATCTCTTCTTTGACGGGTATCCGTGAGCTTGATTGGCCAGCTTTCCAGGGGAGGATTTTTCTGAGATTTCTTGACTGTCCGCCCAATCCGGAGAAGCTGAATAATCTGCGGTTTTGTTATCTCAATCCTCAGGGAATTGGAGCTTTGGAGATACGGACGATGGGTGGCCAGACTCCTTTTGAAAAGTTTGGGGGAGGAAAGAAGCCCCTAAGGAGACTGATGAACGAATGGCATATTCCCAGTCTGATGAGGAGGAATTATCC
>CAMYOR010000095.1 GCA_947278105.1 uncultured Tissierellia bacterium | reverse complement strand
ACGAGATCCTGAGATGTCTCGTGGGCTCGGAGATGTGTATAAGAGACAGGCGCCCCCCTCTATGATCAGGTGAAGAGGGGAGATTTCCAGCTCCTGACAGATGAGGAAGAGATGGGGGAGATGCGAAGTTTTATTGAACAGACCGACAGCCCCGGAACGGTCTTTCGGTCGAACCACGCCTCCAACCCCGTTGCCATTGGGGGGACCTTTAATGAGGACCGGGGGAAAATGCTCGAAGCCATCGACCGGGCGGTAAAAAACAAGGCCTACCGGCCCCTGGGCTGGCGAGGACTCTAGGAAGGGCGCTGAATGAACGGGGCCCGCGCTGAATGAACGGACCCCGGGCCCTACGAAGGGGCTCCGATCTTCTTTTTGACAGGGGGGAGGAATAGGGGATATACTTCAAGTGTGTGATATTTTGTTTTCAACGCATGAAAACGCTTTCTTTATCCAGGCGGTCATGCAGAGCCCGTATGATTTTCCATGGGCCGATTAAGAAGTTTTTTATTTGTGAAGGATGTTGGAAATATTAGAGGAGGAAGAAATTGTCTAAAAAAGTTTTTAAGTCTATGGACGCTAATGAGGCTGCGGCTTATGTCTCTTATGCGTTCACCGAGGTAGCAACCATCTACCCCATTACTCCTTCTTCTCCAATGGCTGCTTTAGTCGATTCCTGGGCAGCGAATGGGAAGAAGAATATTTTTGATCAGACGGTTCGCCTGGTGGAAATGCAGGCAGAACTAGGCGCAGCCGGCGCCCTCCACGGGTCTCTGGAAGCCGGCGCTCTGACAACGACCTATACGGCCTCCCAGGGCTTGGCCCTGATGATCCCGACCATGTACCGGACCGCCGGCTCCCTTTATCCGGGAGTTATGCACGTCGCAGCCCGGGCCCTGGGTTCTCAGACCCTTTCCATCTACGGGGACCAGTCCGACGTGATGGCCTGCCGTCAGTCCGGATGGGCCATGCTCTGTTCGGCCAATGTCCAGGAAGCCATGAACCTGGGCGCTGTCGCCCATCTTTCTGCCATTGAAGCCTCGGTTCCTTTCATGCACTTCTTTGACGGCTTCCGGACTTCCCATGAAATTCAGAAAATCGAAGTCATGGACTATGACGATATCAAAGACATGATCAACATGGATGCCGTCCGGGCCTTCAAGGCCAATGCGATGAATCCGGAAAATCCAAAGCAAAGAGGAATTGTTCAGAACCCCGATACCTTCTTCCAGTCCAGAGAATCGGCCAACCCCTTCTACGATGCCATTCCCCATATCGTAGAAAAGTACATGAATAAGATCAACGAGCTCAAAGGCACCGATTATAAACTCTTCAATTACTATGGCGCAGAAGATGCCGATTACGTCATCGTTGCCATGGGATCGGTGGCGGGTCTGATTAAAGATACCGTCGACGAATTAAACGCAAAAGGCGAAAAGACGGGCTTTTTGGAAGTTCATCTCTATCGTCCCTTCGCTCAGGACTATTTCCTCAACGCCATGCCCAGAACCGTCAAGGCCATTGCGGCCCTTGACCGGACCAAGGAGCCCGGGGCCAGAGAGCCCCTTTACCTGGATGTCTGCGGAGCCTATATCAATGCCGCTAACCATCCTGCCATTATCGGCGGCCGCTACGGCTTATCCTGCAAGGACGTTGACCATGCGCAGATTAAGGCCGTCTTTGACAATCTCAAGGCGGCGAAGCCAAAGGATGCCTTCACCGTCGGCATTGTCGATGATGTCACCTTCCATTCCATCCCAGTCGATAAGTCCTTTGTCATCAATAATCCCAAGATTATCTCCTGCAAGTTCTGGGGTCTGGGCGGAGACGGAACCGTCGGCGCCAACAAGAACTCCATCAAGATTATCGGCGATAACACCGATATGTATGTCCAGGCTTACTTTGAGTATGACGCCAAGAAGACCGGCGGCATCACAAAGTCCAACCTCCGCTTTGGCCATACCCCCATCCGCAACTCCAACGTCATTAAAAACGGGGAATTCATTGCCTGCCATAACCCCTCGTACATGACCCGTTACGACGTTATCCAAGATACCAAACCAGGCGGAGTTTTCCTGCTTAATACCACCTGGACCGATGAAGAGCTGGAAAAATACCTGCCCAACAAGGTGAAGAAATATGCCGCGGACAACGACATCCAGTTCTACACGATCAACGCCGTGGACCTGGCAGAACAGCTGGGCTTAGGCCGCAGAACCAACACCATTCTCCAGTCGGCCTTCTTCAAGCTCGCCAACATCATCCCCATGGAAGAAGCGGAAAGACTGATGAAGGAATTTGCGAAGAAGTCTTACGGACACAAGGGCGACGAGGTCGTGAACATGAACTACAAGGCCATTGAATCCGGTTATAAGAATATCCACAAGGTGGAGATTCCTGCGGAATGGAAGGACCTCAAGGTTGAAGAAGAGAAGGTGGATCCAAGCCTGCCTGAATTCGTCCGCAGAATCATGCTTCCGATCAATAACCTCCGCGGTGATGATCTGCCGGTTTCCGCCTTCAAGGGCTATGAATCGGGCTACATCCCACTGGGCACCTCCAAGTTCGAGAAACGAGGAATTGGCGTCAACGTTCCTCAGTGGAATCCGGAAAAATGTATCCAGTGCAACCAGTGCTCCTTCGTCTGCCCGCACGCAGCGATTCGTCCCTTCCTCTTAAATGCGGAAGAGGTCGCAAAAGCTCCGGAAGCCTTCCGCTATCTCGATGCCAAGGGCAAGGGCCTGGAAGAGTACAAGTTCGCCATTCAGACCGATCCTCTGGATTGTACCGGCTGCGGCAACTGCGCCGATATCTGCCCGGGCAAGGCTCTGGACATGAAGCGCTTAGCCACCCAGATGGCCGAGCAGGACAACTGGACCTATGCAATGAAGCTCTCCCACAAGGACAACCCCATGAACAAGTACTCGGTCAAGGGCTCCCAATTCGAGCAGCCACTGCTTGAATTCTCCGGCGCCTGCGCGGGCTGCTCGGAAGCTCCTTACGCCAAGCTCTTAACCCAGCTCTTCGGTGACCATATGTACATCGCCAACGCCACGGGCTGCTCACAGGCTTGGGGCTGCGCTTTCCCGGTCGGTCCCTACACCGTCAACGGCCGAGGCTTTGGTCCAGCATGGTCCAACCTCCTCTTCGAAAATAATGCCGAGTTCTGCTTAGGCCAGTACCTGGCCATTACCCAGCAAAGAGAAAAGCTGGCCATGGAAATCCAGAAGATCGTGGAAGTTCTCGAAGACGGACAAGAAAAAGAGGCCCTCAAAGATTGGCTCCTCCATATGAATGAAGGCGACGGGACCATGGTTCGCCGGGATGAAGTCGTCAAGGCTCTGGAAGGCCTTTGCTTAGAAGGCGAAGCCGAGGAAGCCCGCAAATACGTCCTCAATGCCAAAGACCAGCTCTCGAAGAAGTCCTTCTGGATGTACGGCGGCGACGGCTGGGCCTATGATATCGGCTTCGGCGGCCTGGATCACGTCCTCGCCTCCGGCGCAGACCTCAACGTCCTGATCGTGGATAACGAGCTCTATGCCAATACCGGCGGCCAGTCTTCTAAGGCCACTCCAAGAGGCGCAGTCGTTCAGTTCGCCGCCTCCGGCAAGAAGACCGCAAAGAAGGACCTGGGCCAGATGATGATGTCCTACCGGAACATCTACGTCGCCAAGGTCGCCCTGGGTGCGGATATGAACCAGCTGGTCAAGGTCATCAAGGAAGCCGAAGCCTATGACGGCCCTTCGGTGATCATTGCCTACTCTCCCTGCATCAACCACGGGATTGTCAAAGGAATGTCCATCGCGACCCGCCATCAGAAGGAAGCGGTGGAAGCCAACTACTGGCAGCTCTACCATTACGATCCCAGAAAGATCGCCAAGGGTGAGAACCCCTTCCAGCTGGATTCCAAGGAGCCCAGCAAGCCCTATCGCGACTACCTGATGAGCGAAGTTCGTTACGCCTCCCTTCTTCGGGAATTCCCCGAAGAAGGCGAAAAGCTCCTCGAGGGTTCGGAATTTGACGCCGACCAGGTCTACAACCGCTACAAGGATTTAGACAAGGAAGAAGAATAATTTTAGGAAATAATCGCAAAATAATCCTTGGAAATACTCCGAGGAACACTCCCCAGGAATAATCCCAAAAATAATTTTAGGAAATACCCTAGGAAATAACCCCAGGAACTAGAAGACCTGAGGAAGGAATTTGGCCTGGGATATGAGACGGCAGTGTCCGGACGATGAAATCGTCCGGACACTGCCCTTTTAATGAGGGAGGCGCTTTTCGTGAGGAGAGGCGCTTTTTGTGAGGAGAGACGCTTTTCGTGAGAGAAGACTGTTTTTATGGGGCAGGGCCTTTTTTCCCCTTGGAGTCTGAACCTCTGCCGCCTGACTAAAGCTCGAAAAGGCTGAATAGTCGGGGCTGGAGGCGTATTTTCTGACATAAATTTAACGAAAAATAGCCTCTCGACCCTGACCAAATGCCAAAAATGTCATTTAGGCAGGGACACCGACTCCTGACTAAAGCTCGAAAAGGCCGAATAGTCAGGGCTGGAGGCGCATTTTTTGACATAAATTTAACGAAAAATAGCCTCTCGACCCTGACCAAATG
>CAMYOR010000094.1 GCA_947278105.1 uncultured Tissierellia bacterium | reverse complement strand
CAGGCGTCTACTTCACTCCGCCCGCCGCTCCGGCCCCCGGCCGACCCGGCACCGGGGCGGGGCGGCCTTCCTTCGGCGGATACTGGTCTTTGTAGAGCTTGTAATAAGTCAGGACCTTTCTCACATAGTTCTCCGTTTCCTCGTAAGGAATCGCATCAAGGGTTTTTCCATTTTTGGAGTATTTCGGGTCCTTGAGCCATTTTGCCGTCACTGTAGGGCCCGCATTGTAGGCCGCCAGGGCCGTTCCGATTTGCCCGTCGAACCGGTCCAGAAAACCCTTTAAAAGCCAGGTTCCGTAATCAATATTGGTCCGAGGCTGATCCATGGCCTTTTCCGAATAGGCGAGCCCTCTTTTTTCCGCAATATATTTTCCCGTATCCGGCATAATTTGCATCAGTCCCTGGGCACCCACCGGAGACCGGGCCTCAGGAAGAAAACGGCTCTCCTGGCGGATCACCGCAGCGGTTAGGGGAGGGGGGAGGCCATTTTTTTCTGAAATTTCAACGATCAGGGAATAGTAGGGAACCTGGGTAAGAGTATCTAAGGGGTCAGGGCCCTCTTTTTGCGGCCGCAACCAGAGGGCGATGGCAAAGAGAAAGAGGAGGAGAAGGAAGGGGAAAGAGAGCCCGCATCCTCGTTTTCGCCTTTTTCGGTTCCGTTTTCTTTCTTTTTTTTCTCTGCGAATCTCCCTCCGGCTGGTGGGATCCTTCGGAGATTGGTCAAATCGTATCATGATTTTCTCCAGATTAATTTATGGGGATCGGTTTTTAAAAATGCCGCCCCGGACCATGGCGATGGTGATGTCTATGTCTACGTCCCGCCCAGTCTCAGTCCTATCTTATGGCCATGTCCCGTAAAGCCCCAGGCCCCGGGGCCGCAAACCTCAAGCTTCATTGTATTATATATACCAAGGAGAGGAAATTGAAACCAATGCACGATAAAAGTAGGAAAAAAAACAGGCCAGGGGAAGGGGTCTGCCTCGGAGATTTTATTTTCTTTTTAGATCATTTCACTTTCTCCCGGTTTTCAAGATTAGGAAAACTTGTTATAGTAGTAGTGTCCTCCTCTTGGGTTCGTTTTTAAAGAAAAAAGCCTAAATCGTCCGGATCCTCATGGGAAATGCGCCGGGCCATGGTCAGGGAAGGGGCCCATGGATTTAGTCCCCTTACTGTAATGAAGGCTTTGAAAAAGAAAGGAATACCCTTTTATGAATCATTTAATGAAAATGGTAAACGCATACCTTAAAAAACATTGGCCAAGGATCCTTCTGGTCATCTTTTTATCGGGCTTGATTCCCGGGATCATTGGCGGCATCTACAATCAAAGCATTGGGATGGCCATAGATTCTTCGAAAGATATGGGTTTTTTAATTCCCTGGTTCGGCGTAAACACCCTCACTTCCTTTGTTACTGGTATTTTTGCCTCTTATCTTTCCCTTGAAATCTACGGTAAGATGAAGGAAGAGAAAATACCGAGGGCCTTCGGCTTTTTGGAGCAGATCGGCGAGCGGGGCGGGGAGATGTTTATCCTGAACGTCCTGGTCTATGTCAAGTCCTTTTTATGGAGCCTTCTGCTTGTTATTCCCGGAATGGTCAAGGGATTGGAGTACCAAAGGGCCATTTTCCTCAAATATCAGGATCCCGAAATGTCCAATGACGAGTGCTTCGCCCTGGCCAAAGAACAGATGAACGGTAAAAAGATGGATCTTTTTCTTCTGCAGCTTCAGGCCGTTTGGCCGGCTATTTTGGGGAGCCTCTTTTTTATTTTTGTGGCCTTTGATTTTACCAGCAAGTTAGCTTCTTTGGGAATGTCGGATCAAGCCCCGCAGGGCAGCTTCCTCACTTCTGTCCTCCTCCTTCTTTTCGCAACGATCCTTGTCCTTGTGCTGGATATTTTCGCAGGGATGCGGGGCGTATTAGTTCAGCCGATCTTTAACTTGCTACTGGATGATCCGAACTTTGACCCGGACCATCCCCAGGGCCCGTCCGCAGCCGCCCAGGATTTTGGGGATTTTTCAGAGGAAAAGACTCCGAGTTATTCCTCAGAAGATGCTGAAGCTCCCGCCCCTTCTTCGGAGGAGGACAATCCCTCGGACCATATCTCAGAGGATGCCGAGTCCTCGGAGTCGGCCGAGACATCGGATCATTCCTTGGAGTCGGCTGAGCCCTCGGACCATTTCTCCGCTTAACTTCTTATTTTGAGCTTTTAGGCAGGAGCAGAGAAGAGGTATTGATAAAATTTTAACGAAATTAACCCCTACTCCACCCTAAACCGCGTTTTCGTGGGTTTAGGGTGGAGTGTTTGTTCCACCCCAAATAGCCTTTTTCCGGGTTTAGGGTGGAGTAAAAGGGGCTTTTTTTGATAATTTTTTAACGAAGATAGCTCTTCACTCCACCCTAATCGGTCTTTTCAAGGGTTTAGGGTGGAATGGGTCTTCCACCCCAAATGGCCCTTTTCAGGGTTTGGGGTGGAGTGGAGGGGACTTTTTGACAATTATTTAACAGAATTCCGCCTTTTATTCCACCCCAATCGGCGTTTTCATGGGTTTAGGGTGGAATAGGTCTTCCACCCCAAATGGCCTTTTTAGCGTTTTAGGGTGGGGTGGGGGAGGAATATTGACAATTTTTTAACGAATATCTCATCCCGCATCCCTCCACCACCGCCTCCACCACCCTCCGCTCCCGCCCCATGGAATTTCCCCATGGCCATAATTTTTTTTATTCACAATTATCTTTCAATAACAGATATAATAGAAATATTAGCCATTCAGATCTTTTTGGAGGTTAAGAATCTTACTTTTTCGATATACAAGAACAGGGAGGTTTCTAATGGGCTTTACCATTCATTGCATCAACAATATTTCTTGCGACGGGCTCAGGGTTTTGCCGGAAGACTTTCAAATCATTGACGAGGAAGAGGCGGATGCCTGGATTATCCGATCTGTAAACCTTCATGAAAAAGAATTTCCCCGGGACCTTCTGGCCATTGGCCGGGCCGGGTCCGGGGTCAACAATGTTCCCCTGGGCCGGTGCACCGAAGAAGGCATTGTGGTCTTTAATGCGCCGGGGGCAAACGCCAACTCGGTCAAGGAACTGGTAATCGGGCAAATGCTGGCCTACTCCCGCCATACCTTTGAAGCCAACCAGTGGGTCAGGGACCATGCCGGAGAAGAGGGTCTGGAAGACCTTACCGAAAAAGCGAAAAAAGACTACGCCGGCTTCGAACTGGCGGGAAAAATTTTAGGGGTCGTCGGCCTGGGACAGGTGGGCTACCACGTCGCCAATGCCTGCGCCGCCATGGGCATGAAGGTTCTGGGCTACGATCCGATGATTAACGTCGATTCGGCTTGGAAGATTTCTTCCCAGGTCAGCCACTGCAAGACAGCGGGGGACCTTCTAAAATACAGTGACTTTATCACGGTCCATGTCCCCCTCAACGGGGCGACGAAAAACCTCCTTTCAAAAAAAGACTTTGAAAGAATGAAGCCAGGCGCCGTTGTCATCAATTACGCCCGAACAGGAATTGTCGATGAAGAGGCCCTGGCCCCTTATTTGGAATCAGGCCGAATTTCCGCCTACCTCTGCGACCTTCCCAATTCCTTTAATACAAAAATGAAAAACACCTTTTTTACCCCCCACCTCGGCGCTTCGACCAAACAGGCAGAAGATAACTGCGCCGCCATGGTATCGGAGCAGATTGCCGATTATTTAACCAATGGCAATATCACAAACTCTGTTAATTGCCCATCCCTCAGCCTCGGGGCCCTGGAAGACGGCTTAACGAGAATCTGCGTCCTCCATAAAAACGTCCCCGGACTGATCAACCGCGTCTCAGAGGAAATCGCCTCCCAGGGGATGAATATCGACAAGATGAGCTCTGCTTCCCGGGAAGGTGTGGCCTATGCCTTGTTTGACATCAACGGGTCCTGGCACAAGGGGCATTTGGATGAGATGAAAAAAGATGAGGATATTTTAAAGCTTCGAATTCTAAACCGGGCGGACCGGTAAAGGGCTGGCCGCCAAGGCTGCAAAGCCGGGCAGGGTTGGCCGGCGAATAAGCCTGGCAACATTCGCCCGCCGGGAAGGCCAGCAACAGCCGGCCGCTGTGAAACCTAGCGGCCGACCTGGAGAAAGGGGGATCGATGAAAAAACAAGTGGACTTAAACTCCGATCTGGGGGAGAGCTTTGGCGCCTACAAGATCGGGATGGACGAAGAGGTCTTGTCCTATGTCTCTTCTGCCAATATCGCCTGCGGCTACCATGCCGGAGACCCTCTCATTATGGAAAAAACGGTAAAGATGGCTCTGGAGAAGGGGGCGGCCCTGGGGGCCCATCCGGCCTATCCCGACCTTATGGGATTCGGCCGCAGGAAAATGGACGTTTCCCCAAAGGAGAACTATGCCTATGTCCTCTACCAGCTGGGCGCACTCTTTGCCTTTGCCAAGGCAAAGGGAGCCAGGCTCCAGCACGTCAAGGCCCATGGGGCCATGTACAACGCCGCCTCGGACAATGAAGAATTGGCCCGGGGGATCATTGAGGCAGTGCTGGCCTTTGATCCGGAGATTATCCTCCTCTGCCGGTCCCTTTCTCCCATGGCAAGGCTGGGAGAAAAGATGGGAGCCCGGGTGGCCCAGGAGGTCTTTGCCGACCGGGCCTACAATGAGGACGGGAGCCTGGTCAGCCGAAAGCTTCCGGGAGCCGTGATTGAGGACGAAGAAGAAGTGATCAAAAGAGCCCGGAGGATGGTCCTAGAGCTGTCTCTTATACACATCTCCGAGCCCACGAGACATCTCAGGATCT
>CAMYOR010000093.1 GCA_947278105.1 uncultured Tissierellia bacterium | reverse complement strand
GGTCTTGGGAGGCGGATTCTTGGAATTCCAAGGGGGCGGATTCTCCGAGTCGTAGCGGTCGCCGGGGGGCGGATTCTGCGAGTCCGAGCTCGAGTTGGAGCTGGAGCTTGAAGAGTCCTCCGAGGAGACGCTGGAGGATTCTTCCGGCTCATTGGGGACCTTGGTCCCGTCCATGAGGCCAACGGCAAAGGGATAGACCCGGTCGTCCTTTTTATAGCCATCGGGCGCGGCCGATTCCTTCACACCGCGCTTGAGCCCATAGGTATCTTTCGGCAGGCCGCGGATGGCGAACCACCCGTCCGCGCCCGACTTCACGATGACGGGATTGCCCGCCTTGGTCCAGGGCCCGTCCTTGCCGGACTGGACCTCAACTGTGCCCTTGGTATTGTCATAGTCCTTCCACCGGCCCAGAGTCCCTCGGACAACGAGGTGGAAGGTTGCATTTTTCAGGGGCTTGTCCGTCTTGGCATCGTACTTGTAAAAGCGGTAAGTCCTGGAGTTTACAACGGTAATGGTGTTTTCACTGGCCTCTTCCCCAGGCTCGACGACAATGGGATCGGTCTTTTCGGACAATGGCGAAAAGCCCGGGGGCGCCTCAATTTCTTTAAAATAATAGGTGTCCGCCGGAAGGTTCTTCACCAAAATCTGCCCCTTGGCGTCGGTCACAAGGTCTGAAACCGGACTGGCCGATTCGCCGCTGTTCATGGCATCGTAGGTGCCTGCGGCCTTGCCATAGACTGAAAGCTCCTGGTCCTGGCTGTCATAGAGCTTGAAGTGAACCCCCGCCAGAGGCTTATCCTGGTCATCCACCTTCTTTAGGAGGAGGGCCCCAGGAAGGTCCGTCGTCTCATAGGCCTTGGGATAGATGGCCTGATCCGAAGAATCCTCCGTCACCACGACCAGGAAGGGCGCAAAGTTGGTCTTTTTGGCCGCGGGCTGATCGGGATCAATATTGATCAGAGGCTTTCCCCCATCCGGCTTTTTCGACCGAACCTGGTCAAAGTAATAGAGGCCGGGCGTAAGGCCGGAGACCGTAATCTTGCCATCGGCATCCGAAGCCTGGGTCTTTAGCGCCTTCGCCGGATCCGGGTCCAAATTCTCCTTGGGCATTTTGCCCGAGCGAATCAGGTCCAGGGTCATGTTTAGCTGGGCGTTCATCCGCTCGGGGTCCGCCTCATTGAGGTCAAAGCCAGACGGAACTTTGATAAATTTCCAGTATTGAAAGACCACGCCCGGCACCGGCTTTCCGGCTCGGATCTCCTCCACCGTGGCCTTGCCGAATCCCTGCGAGCCCTCGTGGAGATAGATGTAGATCGTCTTTGCCAGGGCTGTTCCCGGCTTGCCGGGATTCGTCCCAGGCTTTCCGGGATCGGTTCCAGACTTTCCGGTCTGACCTGTCCCAGGCTTTCCGGGATCGGTCCCCGGCCCTCCGGCTGGCTCCGCCAGGATCTTTCCAGGAAGGAGCGCAAGGAACAGAAGGCCGAGGATAAAGACGGTCAGAGCTTTCCATCCTATTCTTTTGAGTCGGTTAAGTTCACACATGAGCTTCTTCCTTACCGAGCCCGCCGGCCTCCCTCAAGGAAGGCCAGCCGACTCTTCTTTCAGAGGACCTAAGCGTACTGGTCCTCCCGGTTCTTTCTCAGGATAATGAAGGCGCCTGCCACCAGGCCAATGCCGACGACCGTAAAGATCACCGTGCCGATACCGCCGGTCTGAGGGATGGTGACCTCTCGGTTTGGGATCCGTAAGCCTGTAGGATCCTTACCGCCTCCATTAGGATCATATAAAATCTCAGTAGAACCACCGCCGTGGTAAGACCCTGAACTTACCACAAATTCTTTCGGTTCTATCTTTGCGTAACCTTCCGGAGGAGTGAGCTCCACTAAATTATAGGTCCCATAAGCCAGGCCCGTGATCTCGATCTGACCATTATTATTGGAAGTGAAAATCCAGGCATCGGTCGGATCACCGCTGGTTGGCATATCCTTCCAATCATAGGCATCCTGGGCGATCTGATAGCGCTTATCTCGCTCAACTCTTAAATCTTCAATTTTTTTCAGGATATTACTATCTCCCGTTATCCCCACTCCATCAACCGTAATTTCCCTGTGATCAGGATCATCCGGCTTTTCTTTTACCTGTTTGTTGTAATCATCAATGGCCTTGAGATACTTGGTTTCGGCATCTTCATAAAGCTTGTTGGCCAGTTTAACTTCATCCTCTGTTTTTTTGGTAAGATACTGGGTTACTTCGGTAGGCGCCGCATCTCCCACCTGCTTAGTGATCTTGCGGGTCACATAGAACTTCGCTAAAGAGAGACGTTTCAGATCCTTTCCTTCTCCCATATTCGTTTTGACAAATCTTCTTCCGCCCGTTACAACATGGGGATCCGTTGGGACGATCGGAGGCGGATTATTCGGATTTTCATCATTGGTCAGCGTTACAGAGCCATTCGCATTATCCGGGGTAATGGTAACATCATAGCCCCCCACCCGCTCGGTGATGGAATAAGAATAAGCAGCACCTTGAGGCAGACCTGTAAATGTACCGGCATAAGCCGTAGCTCCCGCTTCAAAATTGATCTCTGCCCACTTGTCTGGATCATTTTGGTCTTGAGCCGTTGGCGTCCCGGTCCCTTTGAAGATTTTGCCCAGATAGAAGTGTGGTAGTGGAACATAATTATACTCATTCCCATTCAAAGTAACCGAAAATTCTTTTGTCTCGGTTCCTTTCTTGATCTTGAGCGTATAGACCACTGTGGTTCCTGCTTTTGGCTGTATGTTATTCCCGTTTGAATCTGTGGCCTTTCCGTCTTTCGTCCAATTCTTCAGAACCGGAAGCTCGCCATTTTTCGGTGTGACCGGCTTTTCCTCGACCTCTTTGCCGGGGGTATGACCATAGTCCACGGTAAAATGGTTGTCGATATTCACGTCGGGCACTGCGTTGCTGTTGACCTTGGCCTTATAAGCTAAGCGAATCGCGATCGTATCTTCAACCGCATTTTGTGTCCCATTGGGGATCTTGAATCCCGCGAGCCTCTTTAAGCCCGCCTCTGTAAAGGTCAGGGTGTAGCCCCGGTCATCCGTCTTGAGGGTGTAATCAGCTGGATGGTCATTGGTGCCGTCGTTCCATGTCTTATCATGTAAGGCAAAGGTATCCATTTTCTTGAAGGTTTGCTCGGTCGCCGGAGCCGTTGGCTTTTCAAGATAACCCACTTCAATGGTCAGCGGTTTCTGATAAGTCAAAGCGCTGTCCATGGCATCGGTAAGGACCAGCTTGGCCAATAGGGTGCCCTGGCTAAGGGTGGTGATGGTCTCATAGGGAATCTCATCCCCTACATTAGCCGTCGCCGTCCCTTTTTCTGTTTGAGAATTATTGATCTGCGCCCCCTGGTTGAAGGTAGGGTTGCTCCCGGTCTCTGTCTTCTTATGGGTTGCATCATCTTTCTGGAAGTTCTTATCCGCATTTGGCTTGTCATCCCGGTTCTTCGGGTAAACGTTGGCATCTTTCACAACTCCATTATTATTGACTAATGGCAGGGTGATCTCCACCGGAACGGCCTTTTGCTCGACGATGATTTTCCCCTCGGGAGTCTTATAAGTCGTAAGCTTAGAGATTTCAGCGATCTTATACTTATGGGAGGGGTCCTGGGGCAGATCTGTGGTAGTGAATTGGATTCCGTTCGTTGCCGTCCTCCCGCCCATGGCAAGGCTTGGATTTGTTGTATACTGTAATTTTCCGTTTACTAAAGCCGGCTTCGTTTTATCAGTGTCATTTCCTTTAATATAAACAGGATCTCCTACATTCGGCAAAGGACTAAGACCGCTGAAGATCCCCCCCGCAGCGATATCCGCATCCGTAACAGTAAGATGGTCCACATCCTGCCAGGCAAAATGGACACCGGCAACTTTTTTGATTTCACCTTCAACGCCATTGAGCTTGGCAATCTTCTTCATTTGATCCATGCTCATGGCGCCAGAAGCATCATAGACGAGGTGGTAGGTGGCAATATCCTCTGGTTTCGCCTCGACACCGTCGGCCCCTTGAGTCGTATCAAAGGTAATATTCGGATCGGTGCCGTGCTTGTAAACCTGTTTGCCATTCTTATCAACGACTTTGCCCGCTTCATTGACATGAATGCCCTTCTCCATATTATCGGAGTTCCAGGCGTCAAACTGAGCCTTTGTGAGCATCAGCTTGTGGAGGGTAACGGTGTCCGTTTTCGTGTTTTCCGCTCTTGCAATCGGCAGGGCCAAGGCAAAGATCATTGCGAAGGCCAGGACGAGAGACAAGGCTTTTGCCCATTTTTTTGTCTTCATTTTCTTCCTTCTTTCTTTTTTTCGGGTCATGGAAATGACCTGGGGGGACAGCCTTCATTTTTCATGGGCCGGCCGGGCCGGAAAGGGGCCCGGAGGCCGCCGGTTCCTTGGCGGCCTTTTTCAGCCGGTTTCTGGATCAGGACCTGCTTCCTAAGGAACGTGGGAATGGCCGGTGCAGATCATCAAACGCTTCACTTCATCGACCACCCCCTTTCAAGGAGGAGGTCCTCCTCTTTTTTATTTCTCCCGCCACAAAAGCTGCGGCGCTAAGAGCTAGTAAGGTTCCCCCTGCCAGAGCTAGCCACTGGCCGGGCCCCAGGCCGCCGGTCTGAGGATAGCCTGGATGGAAGTTCTTGATCTCGTAGTAGTCCGGGATTTCCCAAGGCGGGCTGGAAGCTGTAATCAGGATCGGATCCAAGTTTTCCCAGCTTTGTCCCTGTCTCTTATACACATCTCCGAGCCCACGAGACATCTCAGGATCT
>CAMYOR010000092.1 GCA_947278105.1 uncultured Tissierellia bacterium | reverse complement strand
CTTCCGAACCTTCATTGATTATCTTTATTTTCGAATTAATCAGGCCGTCCGCCAGACCTTCGAGAAAGCAGGCTTTAACCTGGGGATGGAGGAAAACTTTATTGACCAGCTTTCCTACGCTTATATTAAATATGTCCTTCGCAATCCCATGGCCTATGACTTTACCCTGGACGGACTGGATGAGTTTAAGGAGAGTATCTGGGAAGGACTCGAAGCCTGGAACGGGCTCAACCGGAATGAGGACTTTTTTGCAGGCTGTTTTCCAAAAATTATGGCGGGCCTTTCCCGAGATCCGAATATCCGGACCGGGGGCCGGGGCCCCAATAACTGGGATGGGTTTGAGGAATAAGATGACTTTGTCGAAGATTCGAAAAGTCAAAGAAAGATCGAAAGGAAAAGCAATGGGAATTTACTTTGAAGGGGCCAGAGTCCTGACCATGGATCCTCAAAAAACCCTTTATGACTGTGCCAATGTTCGGGTGGAGGGGAATCGGATTTTGGCGGTTTCGGAAGAGGACCTCTTTCAGCCGGGAGATCAAAAAATCGACTGCCGGGGAAAGGTCCTGATGCCGGGGCTGATCAATGCGCACACCCACATTTCCATGAGCCTTTTTCGAAATTTTGGAAATGATGTGGCCCTGGATGAGTGGCTCAATGATTATATCTGGCCCCTGGAAGCCAAGCTCAGCCGGGAGGATATAAAAAATGGGGCCCGTTTAAATACCGCCGAGATGCTTCTTTCCGGCACGACGACTTATGTGGATATGTATTATGAGATGGATGTCGTCGCGGAAACCGCCGAAGAGATGGGTATCCGGGCCTTTCTTTCCCGGGGCCTGATGGCAACGAACAGCCAGCAGGATCTGGAAGATGAAAAGGCTTTTTATCGGAACTGGAATGGGAAGGCAGAGGGGAGGATTCGAACCCTCATCGGTTCTCATGCCATCTACACCAATACTCTGGAATCTTTAAAGGCACACCGGGACCTGGCCGAGTCCTTGGGATGCGGGTTAAATATCCATCTTTCCGAAACAGAAAAAGAAGGAAGAGACTGCCTGAAGAAGTATGGAAAAACACCGGCCAGGGTCTATGAGGATTTGGGCTTTTTTGAAATGCCAACCCTTGCCGCTCACTGTGTCTGGCTTACCGATGAAGATATCGAAATCCTAAAAAAAAGAAAGGTGACCGCCGTCTACAATCCTGCCTCGAATATGAAGCTGGCTTCCGGCTTTATGCCCCTGGAAAAGCTTCGCCGGGCTGGAGTCAATGTCGCTTTCGGGACCGATGGGGCTTCCTCCAACAACCTCCAGGATATGTTCCGAGATATGACCCTGGGTTCTCTGATCCAAAAGGGCCATGACCTTGACCCGCAGGCGGCTTTGGCCTCAACGATGCTGGAGCTTTCGACCCTGGGCGGAGCCCGGGGTCTTGGGATGGAAGATCAACTGGGATCCATTGAAGCCGGAAAAATCGCCGATCTTATTTTGGTGGATTTTGACAATATTCACCACACTCCATGGCCCATGGATGTGGAGGCGGCGCTGATTTACTCCACCTGCGGAAAACACGTTTCCCTGACTATGGTCAATGGGAAAATCCTTGTCGAAGAGGGAAGGCTGGTGAATGGAGATCTGGAAAGAATTCGGGCAAATGCCCAGGAGTCCTGGGACCAGCTCCTTGAAAGAGGAACCCGTCCATGAAAATCGGTGCGGACCTGGTTCAAATTTCTCGGTTGGAAAATTTATCCAATCCCCAGGCCTTTATCGAAAGGCTTCTTTGTCCGGAAGAAAGAGAATACTACATCCAAAAGGGCCGAAAGGCCCAGACGCTCGCAGGTATTTTTGCCGCTAAGGAAGCGGCCGTAAAGTGCCTGGGGAAGGGACTGGGCCGGTATGCCTTTCAGGAAATCCACCTGATCCACCTACCGGGTGGAAAACCCGGTCTTTCTTTTGCGGGGAAGGCCAGGAAGTATTTAGAAGAGGCGGGCCTGGATTCGATGGACCTTTCGGTGTCGCATGAGGGGGACTATGCCCTGGCAGTTTGTTTGGGCATCGGGGGGACCTCTTCCAATAAGGAGCCGCCCATCCCTTTAAATAAGCTTTCTTTGGACCTTCATCCTCTGCTTTTAAAAAGAGATAAAAGGGGACATAAGGGAACCTTTGGGAAGGTCGCTCTTCTTGGGGGCTCGGTTGGAATGGCAGGGTCCATCTGCCTTTCGTCGAATGCAGCATTAAGGGCTGGATCTGGCCTGGTCTATGCCCTCGTCCCCGGGAAGCTCGGACCCGTCTGCCAGATCAAGCTTACGGAGGTCATTGTCCGGCCGGTCGGTGGCCCTGAAGAAGGATGTTTTTCTTTGTCTTCAGGAAAAGAGGCCCTGGACCTTATCCGGGAAACGGATGCCCTTGGCATCGGGCCGGGAATGGGGAGGGATCCATCTTTAATTGACTTCCTTTCCAAAATCTTTGAGGTCTATGAAAAGCCTATCGTTCTCGATGCAGACGCCATCAATGTCCTCTCAGAAAAGCCGGAAATTTTGAAAAAGGGAAAAGCTTTCAAGGTTCTGACCCCCCATGAAATGGAAATGAGCCGGATTTGCGGACTTTCCTTAAAAGAAATTCAAAGGAACCGCGAAAAGGCGGCCCTGGATTTTTCCAAGAAATATGGAGTGGGCGTAATATTAAAGGGCTTTGGAACGGTGGCTTGCGAAGGGAAAAGGCTCAGGGTCAATTCCAGCGGAAACCCGGGGATGGCGACAGCCGGGTCCGGGGATGTGTTAACGGGAATTTTAACGAGTCTCTTCGGCCGGGGATATGACCCCTGGACAGCGATGCAGCTGGGGCCCTACCTTCATGGACTGGCCGGAGACCTGGCCTCCCTGGAAAAGGGAGAAGAAAGCATGATTGCCGGAGATATTTTGGAGAAAATTCCAGAGGCTTACCGGCTGATGGAAAACTTTTAGAAAGAGTCATCAATGATTACGATCAAAACAGAAGAACAAATTAAAGGTATGAAAGAGGCGGGAAAAATTCTTTCAAAAACCCACCTGGCGATTCGGAAAATATTAAAACCCGGCCTGACCACCCTCCAGGTCAATGATTTTGCAGAGGCTTTTATGCGTTTTAAGGGAGCCATTCCTGCCCAGCTTGGCTATGAGGGTTTTCCCTTTGCCCTTTGCACCTCGGTCAATGATGAGGTTTGCCATGGGTTTCCGAATGAAAGAAGGCTTCGGGAAGGCGATATTCTTTCGATTGACAATGTTGTCTCTTACCATGGATATCTGGCAGATTCCTGCTGGTCCTATGGGATTGGAAGGCTTTCACCCGAGGATCAGAAGCTGATGGAAGTGACAGAAAAAGCTCTTTACAAGGGCATTGAGGCCTGCCAGGTCGGAAATAGGCTAGTTGAGATCGGAAAGGCCATCCAGCCCTATGTCGAGGAAAATGGCTTTTCCGTTGTTCGTGATTTCGTGGGCCATGGGATAGGAAGTCAAATGCATGAAGCTCCCCAGGTTCTCCACTATGCGACTCCGAGAAAGGGACCGAGGCTGATGGAAAATATGGTTCTTACGGTTGAGCCCATGATCAATGCCGGAGTTTGGCAGGTAACACTGGATGAAAACGGATGGACCGCCCGGACGGCAGACGGAAAAAAGAGCTGCCAGTTCGAGCATACCTTTGCGATTCGTCCTCAGGGTCCGGAAATTTTGACCCTCCAGGATGAGACAAGCTTGGATGAAGATGAAAAAGCATGGATTGACCACTACCGTTTCTAAGAATGGACGGAAAAAAATAATAAGCAGAAAGGCGTGCCGATGTATAAATTCGTGTTTCAGGATCCGATTCCTTTCGGCCTTCTGGAAGACCTGAAAGATCAGGTAAAGATCCTTGCCCCGGAAAAAGAAATCTCGGAGGAAGAGTTCATCCTCGCCGGCCGAAAGGCCGATGCCATTTTCACCCTTGGCCGGGTTATCAATGAACAAATGCTGGATAGGATGGGGGCGGGCAAGGCCGGCTCTCCCCTTAAAGCCGTGGGAACCGTTTCGGTTGGCTTTGATCACCTGCCTTTAGAATATCTCTCTGACCATAAGATTGGCCTGATCAATACTCCTCAGTCTGTCCGCTACCCGACGGCAGAGCTCGCGGTGGGCATTACCCTTGCTCTGATTCGCCAAATCCTCGTTCAGGATCGAAAAATTCGGAAAAAGGGGACTTTTACCTTTTCTGCATTTGAAGGATGTGGATCCGATCTTTTAGGGAAAACGGTCGGAATTCTTGGAATGGGAAGCATTGGCTCAAAGGTTGCCGAGGTTTTTCACGTTTTAGGGGCGAACATTATTTATCATCAGAGACACCCTGCATCTGAAGAGGTAATTTTGAAGACCGGGGCCCAGTATGTTTCCATGGACCAGCTTTTTTCTCAGGCGGATCTTATCAGTCTCCATGTGCCTTTTGTTCCGGAATTTTATCATCTGATTGATGAAAAGCGCATCGGTCAGATGAAAGATGGAGTGATTCTTGTGAACTGCGCCCGGGGAAAGCTGATTGACGAAAAAGCCCTGGTTTCCGGCTTAAAATCGGGAAAGATTAGAGGCGCGGCCCTGGATGTTTTTGAAGAAGAGCCCCTGATTACGCCGGATCTTTTAACCATGGACAATGTCGTCCTCACTCCCCACATGGGGGCTTCCCCCCGCGAAGCGGTCGATCGAATGCTCAGGGAAGCGGTGGAGGGAGTCCTGTCTTTTCTTCAGGGAGAATGGCCCAAGAATTTGGTAAACCAAAAGGTTTTTGTTAAGAAAAGGTGAATTTTGCTTGACAAGGCAGGTGGTTTTTCATAAACTATCCTAGTAACGTCATTTCGGCCCTATGGTCAAACGGTTAAGACATCGCCCTTTCACGGCGGTATTCCGGGTTCGAATCCCGGTAGGGTCAATGCGTGGACGCTTAGCTCAGTTGGGAG
>CAMYOR010000091.1 GCA_947278105.1 uncultured Tissierellia bacterium | reverse complement strand
TTGGCATCGACAAAGTCAAAGCCCAGGGCAGCTGCCATTACCCTCGCCATCAGATATTCCCCCCGGCTGGCCGAATAATCCTCGGAAGCCCCGAACATGACATCTGACTGAATTGCCTTGAGTTCCGAAATCAGATCAAAGGAAGGAGCGACCTCTTTTTGGATTTCCAGATACCGGTCGGCAATATTTTTAAAAATATCCTGGCCCCCCATGCCAATCGAAGCCATCTGGTGGGTCAAATAGAGCATATCGGTGATTTTATGATCCTTCTCGAACCTTTTGCCCGGAGCAGAAACCACGACCACTTGTCTTTCAGGATCTTCCTGAATAATTTGAATAACCTTCCTGCACTGAGTGGAGTCCGCAACCGAGCTTCCCCCAAATTTCACAACTTTCATCTGAGCCTCCCCAAATTTTAAGGTCTTCTCCGAATTGGGCCGAAAAAACTTAATTTAGCCGAAAAAGAAGCTTTTGAAAAAATCTATGATAGAAAAAACACTCAAACAAATTGTACTGATCTTTCCCGGACCCGTCAATGATTGGAACAAAGCCTTTTTGGCCCTGATGGTGTAAAATAGAAGGAGCAGAGAGGGGAAAAAATGAAAGAAAACTATCAAAAGATCTTAGACCAAAATTTAAAGGAAATAGAAGGGCGAAGGGTTCCCCCCTCCCTTCTTCTCCACTCCTGCTGCGCTCCTTGTTCTTCTTATGTCTTAGACTACCTTTCCCAGTATTTTAAGATTACTGTCTTTTATTATAATCCTAATATTTATCCCGACCGAGAATACGAATTTCGCGAAAAGGAGCAGGAGAAGTTCATTGAGGCCTTTTTGAAAGATCATCCCGAAGCCCATCCGATTACCTTTATGAAAGCCCCTTATGAAAAAGAACTTTATTACAAAGAGGTCCGGGGCCATGAAAAAGATCCCGAAAAGGGAGCTCGGTGCTTTCTCTGCTATGAAATGAGACTGAAAAAGACGGCCGAAACGGCTAAAAAAGGGGGCTTTGACTATTTCACAACCACCCTTTCCATCAGTCCCCATAAAGATGCTCAAAGGCTCAATGCAATCGGGAAAAAACTGGCCGAGGAATACCAAGTTTCCTACCTTTTTTCCGATTTTAAAAAGAAGGAGGGATTTAAGAAATCCCTCCTTCTCAGTGAAAAGTATCAAATTTACCGGCAGGATTACTGCGGCTGTTTATTTTCTTACCAAGCAAATCAAGAAAGGAAAATACCCTCTGAAGAATCTATTTCTTCTCTTCCGAAAGATCTGCTGTAATCCCAGCGATATGCTTTGCAGTTTGTGCAAATTCCTCCCAAGGTTCCATCGCTTTGACAACCATTCTTGCTCCATCCGGCGAACCGCCGCCGTGCATACATCCAGGAATGCCGCCTCCAACGGTTAGCCATTCCACAAGCCTAGCCGCCCGGGCCCTGCTTTCTCCATCACACCCGGCCGTAAGGGCTTTGATAAGAGTGCCCCCGTATTTCTCATTCATAAAGTCCTCATAGGGAGGCATACAGCCCGTCTCGGCAATTCCGCCGGAAATATCCGTAGCCATGACCTTCGTCGTATAAGGAATTGACCCAACCTGAGTCTTATTGACATGGGCCAGAAGAGCATTAGGAATAAAAAGGCCGGAAGGATGCTGCTTTCCCTTTGCAATTGCCCCAATCCCTAAACCATAGGTAAGTTCGTTGTTGATAGCCATCTGCGTCAGCTTATCCTGGAAGGTTTTTCGAGTGAGACCATTTGCCCTGGCCATATTAATAGCGGCGCCACACATGACATCTCCCTGGCCGGCAACGCAGGCACCGATGGCCGACCGATAGATGGCTGCAAAAATGCCGATAAACTGTCCGCAGTATTTGGCCTCCTTATTAATGAAGACTCTCTCTTTGGGAACAAAAACATGATCAAAGAGGAGGAAAGCTTGGGTAATATTGCCAACTTTCGGGCTATCCCAGCCCTCGTGAAGATCCCTTTCATCGGAGGGTCTTCTTGTTTCAACAATGGTCAATCCTTCCGCATCTCTTGGAACGGCACAGGCAACGGCAAAATCCTTATCCGTATCCTTATAGCCGGAACCAGGAACCACCATAATTTCATGACAGGCAGCAATTCCGCAGATCTGTACTTTATAACCGGAGATTACAATCCCATCTTCTCGTTCCTCCACAATGTGAACAACAGAATCTGGGTTCTCTTGCTGTGAGGGTTTTAAAGACCGATTTCCTTTGGCATCCGTTAATGCTCCGGCAACAGAAAGGGCATGGTTTTCGACGTAGAGCATATAATTTTTTAAAAGCTCGTGATAGTTCGTTCCCAGTTCCTTATCCATATCATAGGTTACCGCCCAAAGAGCGTTCATGGCCGTCCAGCCGGCGCAAGTGGCTCCCTGGCAGGTCCCAGAATACCGGAACTGCTCACGTTTCATATCTGCGTTACCGATTTGATCTTCCATCGTAGTATTTAAGGTGTTCCACCGATGGGCGATTTCTCCCGTCAATACGGATTTATTCGTGAAGATTGGTTTCTTTTCCTCGTCAAAGGCCATGTCGTAAGAGTGCGCTACCGAGTCTACATGCAGGCGAGTATTGGGATCAGTTGTAACATCTTCAATCAACTTGCCATACTTGTAAATGTTTGGCCTTAATTTTTTCAAGCTTTCCCGATACTGGGCACCATTGATCAGCATAATCATTCCTCCTTTAGTAAAAGAAACAGTTTTGGCATCACAGCATAATATGATGTCACAGCATAAAATCGAGTATTTTCATTGCACATATTGACCAGTGAAAACGAGAAAATAGCACCTCCTAAAAATCATGAAAAAATTGGTATTATATTCGCTCTATATACGGCTTGCAACGGTTCCTGAGGCCAGAAAACCTTTTCCTTCTTTTAAATATAGCAAAAATTTATAAAATATTCAAGATAAAAGGGGCCGATTTTCATCAGCCCCCAAAAATTTTATTTAGTTTCCAGGCAGAGCATCCCGGACCGGGTGGATTCGGGTGAAGATCATTTTTCCGGCGGAAGTCTGTAGTACCGAAGTTACCGTGGTATCGACCGTTTCTCCAATCGCTTCACCTCCATCTTCAATGACGATCATTGTCCCGTCATCAAGATAAGCCAAGCCCTGACCCACTTCCTTTCCTGCCTTCAAAATCTTGATTCTCATGCTTTCGCCGGGGATCACCACTGGCTTAAGAGCATTAGCCAGGTCATTGACGTTTAAAACCCGGATATTCTGAACAGAGGCTACTTTATTAAGATTGTAATCGTTGGTGACAATCCATCCCTGGTAACGCCGGGTCAAAATAAGGAGTTTTGCATCCACTTCATTGGCGGCATCAATATTTTGGCTATCTACAATCACCGTAAGCTCCGGCGTCTTTCTCATTTCATAAACCCAGTCGAGCCCTTTCCTTCCCCTCTCCCTCCTTTGCGTATCGGAGGAATCAGAGATATGCTGGAGCTCTTCCAGAACATATTTAGAAATCACGATGGGTCCTTCAAGAAAACCGGCTTTAATCACAGAAAAGATCCTCCCATCAATGATGACCGAGGTATCCAAAATTTTTGGAACAACTAAAGGGTCCTTTCCCTCAAAGACCTCTGCTTCATGAACATCGGGGAGCATGGCAAGGGGATTTTCAAAAAGATCTAAAGACTCCTCGTCCTCTTCCGCCTCAATCTCTTCCTGATACTGGGAATGTCCCTTTTTCCCCAGGAGGTGAAAATGATGCTTATTTTTTTCTTCTTTTGGTGTCTTTAATGTCTTCTGCTTTTTGGGCTTATCCTTGGGGAAAAAGAGGGCCTTAATTTCATCCGCATTGGATAAGGCCAGCCGGATGCCAAAAAGTCCAAAAAAGATATAGATACAAATGGCAATCAAAACCCCAATAACATTGCCCACATAATTAATGCTGAGAGACAGGACAGGGTTACTGATAATCATGGCAATCAAAAGGCCAATGAAAAGACCCCCTATCGCAATGATCATGTCGCTTAGAGGACGACCTTCAAAACGCTTTACAAGTGAATCCTCCATTGAGTTTAAAGTCCTGGCAAAAAATGGAAATAAAAAATAAAAGAGAATAAAACCACCAATGGTAATAATGCCGACAATGATAAATATCCAGAACTTGCTCAGGGAAGCGAAAACTTGTAAACCGTTCAGAAACAGGCCGATGACAAGACCGGCGATTGCGCCGATCAGCCCTACCAGAATTCGAACGATTTTTCTCATCGAGCTTCTCCTTTCTTTTCTTTCTTCCTGCCTTTCTTTAAATTTTAAGAAAAGACAGGTAAAAACAGACCACTTAAAAAAATAAGAAACGCACGCGGAAAACGTGCGCTAACCCTCTCTTGTCGAGTATGGGCTTCCTGACTTTTGGAAAAGAACCTTCAGGAAGGATCTTGAACCTTTAAATCCTCATCCAGGGTGATGGCATCATCAATCAGGCTCTGGGCCTCGTCTGCGCTCATCGAGCCGACAATAACCAACTCTGAAACCAACATTTTTTTTGTTCGGTTGAGCATCTTTTTCTCCGAGGTAGAAAGGCCCTTTTCCATGTCTCGGATTTGAAGATTTCGGATGATTTCAGCCATTTCAAAGGGATCTCCACTTTTGAGGCTTTTCAAATTTTCTCGGTATCGTTGGCTCCAGTTGCTGGACATTTCCGTGCTTTCTCCATGGAGAATATCCATCACTTTTTTTCCATCCTCCTGGGACATCACCGGACGAATTCCGATTGAGTCGATATTATTTACCGGGATAGAAATTTTAATGCTGGCAATAGGCATTTTCAGGATGTAAAATTGTTGTTCCACATCCAAAATTTCCTTTGTCTCGATTCCAACAATTTTTCCTGCCCCCTGCATGGGATAGACTATCCGATCTCCGATTTTAAACATACGAATCACCCCCGTTTAATTATACCGGGAAAGTTCATCGTTGGCAAAGATAGATATTATATTTTATGGAAACTGAATTGTCAATTTTTTCCAGTTCTTTTTCCCTGTCTCTTA
>CAMYOR010000090.1 GCA_947278105.1 uncultured Tissierellia bacterium | reverse complement strand
GCTCATATTGAGGTCCATGGCCTTTTTTTTAAAGAACTTCTTTTTACGGGTGAAAACTCATTTTGGGGAGGAAAAGCTTTTCGCTATTTTGAGCTTCCTCAGCAGGTTCGCCTGGTAGAAAGGCAAAAAATTCGCTGGGCCTCCTCAACAGAGAACCTTCGCCATTACATGGCAATCATGAAGTGGATGAAAAATAAGGAAGCCTTCTCGACAAAGGCAAACCCATGATCTATTAAATAAAGAAGAAAAAGACCTTTAGGAGTCAGGATGAAGGATTTAAGGAAAAAAACAAAAAGGCGAAGAGGAGAACGAGTAAGGACATCGAAAAGCCCGGGCTTGGTAAGTGTTTTTTTGGCTGGAGTCCTTTCGATCCTTCTTGTCATGGTCCTGATCCTCACCGACCTTGCCCGAATCTCCATCGCCGGGGCACAAATGAGGACAGGACTTAGGCTTGCATCTAATCTTGCCCTCTCTGCCTTTGATAAGGGATTGGCAAAAGAGTACGGGCTATTTGCTATTCCTGACCTTGACCGGGCGCAAAATATTGCAGAAGAGGCTTTTCGAAGGAGGATGGAGCAGGGGGAGGATCACATGGATTTTCTCAGTATAAAAGAGGGAAGTTTGAAAGCCCAGCCCTTGGAAAATGCCCGCTTGAGTCTACCGGGAGAAATGGAAAAGCAAATCTCTAGCTTTATGGAATGGCAAAGCCCCGTTCTCGTTTTAGAGAAGTTTAATGAGGAATTAAAAATCTTTAAGGGACTGGAAGATTTGCCGCCTCTGTTTGAAGCAAAGAGCCGGTATGAAAAAGTACTGGATGAAATACAAAAGGAAGTTGACCAGTGCTCAGAGGTCTTTGGAAAAGTAAAGGATATTGATCCAGATTTTTTAAGCTCAGAAAAAGACAAAATTTTTCAGGGTTTTCCTCCCCTTCAAAAAAGCCTTGACGAACTTAAAAAAGAGGCCAATCAGCTCAATGAAACGCTGAAAAAGGTGTATGAGTATTCCATTGATAAAAATGGGGATGTAAATACGGCACAATTCTCAGAAAAAATTGATCCCGAAGTAATGGGCCCTTTGAAAGGAAGATTTGATCTTTTCAAAAAGGTCTATGAAAAAAGACGCCAAGATCTTGAACAGGCCAAAAACCTTGCTGAAAATTTATCTGTGACTTTCGATGGATTAAAAAAGCCAGAGGAAAAGTTAGGGAAGTCAAAAGAAGAATGGAAAAAAGCCCTGGGAAAGCTTCCTCCAGGCATGGCTGGCATAAGTTTTCAAACAGAATACGAAAGTGCAGGGATGGAAGAAAATTTTCTTCAGTTCAAAAAGCTAAAAGAAGAGCTTGAAAAAGTCAGTAAGGAAGGAGAGAAACAGATAAATCTTTGGGAAAAGGTCAAGGTCAATGGTCAAGACCTTTCCTCAATGACCTTTGAAGACTGGATGGAAACCATCAATGAAAAGTATAGACGGGGAGAATTTCTTGATTCGGAGGTTCAAAAAGAAGGAGACCAGGAAAGCTGGGAGAAGGACGGCTTTTTAAGCCCACAGGGACAAAGCGCCGAAAAAAATTTAGCTGGATCCTCTCCGAGCCTGAGAACTAAGCTTCGGGAATTTTTGCTGGGAATAAAGAAAAAAGGGGCTGCCATAATCAGGGCAGCTAAGGTAAAAATTCAGGCAAATCGGGCGGAAAGAGCGGGCCTAAGTCACCTCGCTGGTTCAATTACTGAGAAAATCAACAGCGAACAAATGAAAAGGTTTGAAAAGGATTGCCATAGTCAAAGCCCACCCGCTCTTTTTTCTTCTGGTCTTGCAGACGGGTCTGTGGAAATGATGGAAGAAATGATCAAAAGCATGGAAGAAACAGGAGATTTTCTCCGGACTTCGGATCCTGTGGAAGACCTTTCCGATCATGCAGATCTTTTTCTCTATTGGACCCATATGTTTTCCTGCCGGACCTCGAAAGAGAGGGAAAAGCATCTGGGAAAGCCCCTTCTTTCATTAACTTCCTATCCAATGAATCAAAGGCCCTGTTTTGGTGGGGAACTGGAATATATCCTCTATGGTAGGGACCAATGGATGGATAACTTTCGCCAGGCTTCAAGCCGTATTTTTGGGATGCGATTGCTTGCGAACCTTGCATACGCCTTTAGTTCCCGAGAGATCTTTGAAGAGACGCATGCGGCAGCCCTGGCCCTGGTCGGATGGACCGGATTTGGAGTCCCTCTTCTTCAGTCTACTTTGACCTTTTTGTTGGCCTGTGGAGAAAGCTGGATGGATTTAAAGGACCTTTATCTGGGGAAAAAAGTACCGATTTTTAAGTCTGAAGAAACTTGGCGATTCGCTCTTTCCGGCATCCATAAAGTGGCGGAGGACGTCAGCAAAGATCTCTTTGACGATTTGGAATCCGGAGTAGAAGGAGGAGCGGACGCAGTGCGAGAAATGGCAAAACAGAAAGTTCTTTCCGTCCAAAAGGTCAGTCAGGAGATGGTCATTAGCGCTTTGGAAAAACCCATCTATCAGTTTTTATTGGAAGAGCTCATTTCTCAAACGTCTGAAAATAGAAATCAGGCCTCGCAAACCTTTGATCGAATCATGGAAAGGGCTTGTGATCAGGCTGGAGATCAGCCTTTGGGGAAGGCAATGAAAATGGCATTAAAAGGGATACAGGGGAGAAAAAATGAGGTTCTTAGCCAGGTGAACCTACTAAATGAGGAAAAAAAAAAGGAGGGTTTTAAAACAGAAGAACTCACAAAGAAGGCGGGTGAAATTGCAAAAAATATGGCAGAGGAGGCGGGAAAACCAGTTTTTGAAAAAATTGATTCTGTTTGCAATCAGTGGACTGAAAAAGCAGATAAGATTCTAGAAGGAAATGAAAAGAAGCTGGAAGACCAGATGGGAGCTTGGTTTAAAGGTTTTCGCAAAGAGATGGGAGATCAGGGGCTGGATTCAGGCCTGGCCGTTTCTTCAGGACTTTCCATGGATTATGAGGACTATATCGATCTTCTTGTCTGGATAAGATCTTCCGGATCGGAAAAATCATCCATGCTTTCAAACACGGCCCGGCTTATCCAGGCTGAGCGTGGGGGAATTGACTTAACACTGGCACCGACCTCTTTAAAATGGCAGGGTCAGGCGACGGTGGGCACGGCATTTTTAGGAAGTTTTGGCTTTTCCTCTCTTTCCGGTTTTTCTCAGTCCGCATTCACCCTCAAGGAAAACTGGGAGGAGGGCTATGAAAAATATAAAAAAGAGGATTTTAAGAAAGTGGCCGCAGGACAATAAAAAGGAAAATTTTTCTTCTTTTTCATCCGAGGAAGGACTTTTGACAGTAGAAGCCGCTCTGGCATTGGGAATTTTTCTTGTCGCCTTTTTATCCTGGATTCTGGTCCTGCAGCTTATTAAAATTCAATCTATAACACAGGAAAGTTTGGATCAGACCGCTCTTTCCTATTCGGATCGTCTCTCCTTTCAGGCCTGCCTGGGAAAAAATCTGCCAGGTCTTGAAAAGTTTTTTCAAGGGGAAGAGAGAAAAGAAGGCCCCTGGCCCCAAAATTTTGGAGATCTTTTAAAAGAGTCCATGGATAAAGCAGATATTAACTTTCTTTACCAAAATTATATTCATGGGGGAAAGGGTGCAACCCTTCATTCAGATCCCTGGAACCGGTGGGTGGGAGGAAGTCAGATCGAAAAAGAAGTCAACCCAAAGGAAAATCGTTTAACCCTTAAACTTCACTATTCTTTAAAACTCCCTGGAATATTCAAGGACTTGGGGCCGATAGAAATCGCCCAAAATTCAAGCGCAGGTCTTTGGCTATTAGAGGAGGGGCTTTTGGAAGAACCAGACAAAAAAGAAAATACCCTTTGGGACCTTCCGCCCGTTCAAAGAGGAAGTGCCTTTGTTCAAAGGCAGAAAGAAAAATTCCAGGGAAAAGCCCTTGAGAAAGGGCAGGTTTTTGATTATATCAGCAGTGAAGGGAATCCGACTTCAGTTTATTCCTTAAATCTTTTTCGTTCGACTTATTCCAGTGGACAGGGGACAGAAGCGGATCAGTACACTTTAAAAGAGAATCCGATCCTCTCCAAGCTACGTTCCTATGCCCAGATCGTCAAAAAGGCTCAAAAGGATTATCCTCAGGTCAAATTGGAGGATGGAACCCTTCTAGACATTCGAGGAAAAAAACCGGCGATTCAAATGATCTTTCCAGAAGAAGCGAAGATTTTTGAAAATCAGCTGATTCTCCTCTGTCAGCAAATTCAAAATGAAGAAGGAGTCCGCTTGGAGTTTTCATTTCAAGATCTGGCCCTTCAAAATCAGGAAGGAGGCCCAAAAACATGAAAAAAAGAAGGAGTCAATGGATTTTTCTTATCCCTCTGATCTTTCTTTTTCTGATGTCCTTTTCCACCTATTCCCGGTTTCGATCTAAAAGACTAGATGAAAAAAAACTTAAGACCAATGAAAAAGAAATCCAGGAACTTCTAGATGCCGGATTTGAAAGAGAAGCGATGAAGACTTTTGACCGAATGGGAGAAAAGACGAAAGAAAAACTGCGGCCTTTATATTTTCGGACTTTAGTTTTAAACCTTCGTTATGATCAGGCAGAAAGCCTTTTAAAAACGAACTCGTCCCTATTAAAAAACTCGGATAATTTGATTCTCCTTTCTGAAACTTACAAAAAACGACTCCTTTATCCCCGGTCCCTGGCTCTTTTTTACCGGTATGAAAAGAAAATGAATTCAGGACTCTTTAAAAAGGAGATGACGGCCCTTCTTAGAAATTATCGGATTTTTCCCACCCACGAGACCTTTGTGGACGGATGGTTTCATCAGATAGGGATTGGGAAGAATGCAGAGGGCTTCTATTTACTGGGGCCGGACGGAAATCGGATTGATTTTGAAACCTATGAAGCCCTAAAACCCTTGGACCAGGGTTTTCTTTGCCGAAGAAATGGAGAGGATTTTTTGCTTGATCCCCAGGGAAAGTTTTGGAAGATCAAGCAGGGGACAGAAGAAAAACAGCAAAAAGAAAAGAAAGAAGAAAAAGATAAGGAGGGGAT
>CAMYOR010000089.1 GCA_947278105.1 uncultured Tissierellia bacterium | reverse complement strand
AGAAAAAATGATTGGCCCGGAAAGGCTTAATCAGGCGAAGAATGAGAACAAGACAGTTGAAACCATTATGATGGATTCACCTGTTTATGTTGATGAAAAAACAACCACCTATGATGCCATTCAGCTCATGCGAAAAAAAAGAGTGGATATGCTTTTTATCGTTGATGAAGAAAAACACCTATTAGGAAAAATAGGCATTTTTAACCTCCTCCGTGAAGGGCGGAAAAATGAGCCCGTTCAAGGATTTTACCAGCCAAGCCCCTCAGCCCTGCGGACGACGAAGATTCGGGAGGTCTTCGAACAGTTTTATGAAGCGGATTTCCGGAACCTTCCGATCGTAAACGAGGATAATCAGCTGGTGGGAATTGTGACAAGAGCCAATCTGGTGGATGCTGTCTATGAGACGCTCTGGGGAAAAGAGTCTTCTTCGGAGAAGGAGGCTTCTGATGCTTAGTTTTTTAACCGAAAATTATTCGATGATTCTCGCAAAATGTGCGGAGCACCTCATGATTTCTTTACTTTCCTTGGGGATGGGGATCCTGGTTGCTGTGCCCCTAGGAATTGCCATTACAAAAAATAAAAATGTTGCCGCATTAATCATCGGCGTCGCCTCAGTCTTTCAGACTATCCCCACCTTTGCCCTTCTTTCCTTGATGACGATCATTGGAGTCGGAAAGGTCCCGGCCATCCTTGCTCTCTTTATTTACTCCCTCCTGCCCATCCTCCGAAATACCTGCCTTGGCATTGAAGCGGTTAGCTCGGATTATTTGGATGCCGCCAAGGGGATGGGGATGACCCCTCAGCAAATTCTCTATAAGGTAAAAATCCCCATGGCCATGTCGGTTATTATGGCAGGCATCCGCCTGAGCGCGGTCTATGTGCTGGCCTGGGCGACCCTTGCCTCCTATATCGGGGCTGGCGGCCTTGGGGATCTGATCTTCAACGGCCTGCAAAATTACCTGCCGCCCATGATTATCTGGGGGACCATTCCTGTCAGCATAATGGCCATCTTTACCGATTATTTTTTAGGAAAGCTTGAGAAAAATCTCACTCCTTTCCGAAAGGAAGGAGGCCGCCGGTGAAAAGAAAAAAACGCTTCTCCTGGCTGGCCTTGCTCCTTGCCCTTGTTCTTTCTTTCACTTCCTGCGCCTTTCCCGGCTTAGGGGGAAACGCCCGATCCCAGATTGTCATTGCCGCGGGAAATACCACTGAAAGGCAGATTCTGGCCTATCTGATCCAGGGGATGATCCAAAAGCATACGCAGATCAAAAGCTCTATCATCAATAATCTGGGTTCCACTTTTCTTATCCATACCGCCATGGTCAATGGCAATGTCAATGTCTGCTCGGGAATGTATTCGGGAACTTCCCTGACTGGAGAGCTCGGAATGCCTCCGGAAACCGACTCAGAAAAGGCATTAAAAATCGTTCAGGAGGAATACCACCGGCGCTATCAACGAAAATGGTACAACTCTTACGGCTTCGCCAACACGTACGCCTTTATGGTCACTCGCAAATTTTCCGAAGATAAACAGATCAAAAAGGTTTCCGACCTCAAAAAGCTTAAGGACAAGGTAAAGGTGGGCATTGATTCTTCCTGGCTGAACCGGCCTGGAGACGGCTATGAGGGATTCCAAAAAAAATATGGCTATGGTTTTTCAAAGCTTTACCCCATGGAAATTGCCCTGGTATATTCGGCGATTCAAAATGGGAATATGGATGTTGTCCTGGGGTATTCAACGGATGGACGGATTAATTCCTATGACCTGGTTCTGCTGGAAGATGACCAAAAGCTCTTTCCCGCTTATGACTGCGCTCCCGTTGCAACCGAGGCCATTATCAAAAAATATCCTGAGTTAGACCAAATTTTAACCGTCCTCAGTGGAAAAATTACCAGCGAACAGATGCAAGCCATGAACCGGAGAAGCGATGAGGACCTGATTGAGCCAAAAAACGTCGCTCGAGAATTTTTAGAGGAAAATCACTATTTTTCCGAGGAGATGAAAAAATGAACGCAATTTTAAAATACTTCACCCTCAATTCGTCCTACGTACTTGAACAGTTTGGCCGGCACTTTCTCATATCGGCCTACGGAGTTCTTCTTGCCTCGCTGGTGGGGATTCCTCTGGGTTTTTATATGGCCGATCAAAGAAAGCTCCATGACTTTATTATCACCATCGCCAATGTCTTTCAGACGATTCCTTCTTTAGCGATGCTGGCGGTTCTTATGCTGGCCATGGGAATTGGCGCAAAAACTGTAATTGCCGCCGTTTTCCTATATTCTCTCCTGCCCATTTTAAAAAATACCGTAACTGGGATCCACGCCATCCCCCCGGAGATTTTGGATTCCGCAACCGGCATGGGCATGACCCGGATCCAGCGAATCCGCAAGGTGGAAATTCCCCTTGCCCTCTCGGTCATCATGGGAGGCATTCGCAATGCCCTCGTCGTTGCCATCGGTGTGACCGCCATCGGGACCTTTATTGGAGCGGGAGGACTGGGCGATATTATCACCCGGGGCATTAACGTTGCTAACGGCCAGCCCATCATCTGGGCGGGCGCCATTCCTACGGCGATCATGGCGATCGGGGCAGATCTATTTTTGGGCTGGGTCGAAAAAAAACTGATGCCCCATCACTCCTATTTTAATTCTTCTAATCCCTGATTTAGCCGGAAGTAGCGGCCCTTCAATTGCATCAGCTCTTCGTGGGTTCCCCGCTCAACGATCTGTCCCTCTTCCAAAACCAGGATGACATTGGCATCCCGGACTGTTGAGAGCCGGTGGGCGATTACAAAGGTGGTTCTGCCTTTCATAAGCTGATCCATTCCCCTGACGATCTGCCTTTCCGTTCTCGTGTCCACCGAAGAGGTCGCCTCGTCCAGGATGAGGATCAGGGGGTCGGCAATGGCCGCCCGGGCAATGGATAGAAGCTGCCTTTGCCCCTGGGAAAGGCTTCCCCCGTTGGCAGTGATTTGCGTTTGATAGCCCTTCTCCAGGGCCCTGATAAAGGGGTGGGCATTGGCTGCCTTGGCCGCCTGAACCACCTCTTCGTCCGCCGCTTCCAATTTGCCCATCCGAATGTTATCAGCAATGGTTCCCTTAAAGAGGTCCACGTCCTGGAGAACATAGGCCATCACCGCCCGAAGATCGAATTTGTTGATCCGTCGGATATCAATCCCATCCAAAGTGATGGTCCCGTCTCCATATTCATAGAAGCGGTTGATCAGAGATGTAATCGTGGTCTTTCCCGCCCCGGTCGAACCGACCAGGGCGATTTTCTGGCCAGGTTTGGCGTAAAGGGAAAGATTTTGAAGGGTCTTTTCCCTAGAATCATAGGAAAAATCAACCTCATGAAACTCCACGTAGCCCCTAGCCGGGATATACTGTAATTTTCCGTCTTTTCCGGGCAAGGCCCAGTAAACCAGGTCTTTTTCCTCCTCCCCCTTTGCGGCGTGTCCGGTTAAGGAGACCTTTTTTTCTTTTTCCGCTTCCGTCAAAACTTTTCCGTTCGGGTCCGTCAGACGAACTTCCCCTTCCATCTCCTCTTCAGGAAGGTCCAGGATCCGGAAAATTCGTTCGGCCCCGGCGATCGCTGCAAAAAGAAAGTTCAGCTCCTGGGCGATCATCGTGATCGGGCCGGAAATATTGCGGGAATACTGGAGATAGGCGGCGATATTGCCGATGGTCATGGTCCCGGCAACGGCGGCAAAGCCCCCAAAGATAGCTACCACCCCATAAAGCACAAAGGCCATATTGCCCATGACAGGATAAGCCATAATGCCAAAGGTCATGGCCGAGGTGGATTTTTTTCGAAGATTTTCACTGCGCTCGTTAAAAAAGGCCATGGCCCTTTCCTGGAAGTTGAAAATTGTCACGACCTTTTGGGCCTTCATCATCTCCTCGACATAGGAATTGAGGTTGGCCAGGTCCGCCTGCCTTTCCTTGTAATAGCGGGAGGACTTTTTTAGGATCACCCGAACAAGGAAAAAGAAGAGAACTAGGATGGCCAGGACCAGAAAGGTGAGCTTCCAGTTGAGAACAAACATCATTACCAGGGTGCCCGTGAAGGTCAAAATGGAGAGAATGGCCTGAGCAACGGATTCCTGAAGGGCGTAGGTGAGGGTGTCGATATCATTGGTGAAGGTTGACATCAGATCGCCAATCGGATGGGTGTCGTAGAAGGGAACCGGCAGGCGGACCATCTTTTCAGAAAGCTCTTTTCGGATAAGAAAAATTGTCTCCTGGGCAAGGTTAGCAAGGAGCCGGGCCCCCTGGTAGGAGCCCACAATGATCACGACGCCCAAAAGGACCATCCCCCCGAGATATCGGTAGAACTTTCCCAGGTCTTTTTCGACAGCGACCGCATCGACGACCGGAGAGATCAAGGCGTTGGAAAAAACCTGGGCGAGGGTCCCGATCGTAATGAGGAAAAGGCCAAGAACCAAGGTTTTTTTATTGTATTTAAAATAGGAAAAAAGCCGGGACAGGGTTTTTGCCGGATGGGCGGGCTGAAAATGCCGGGCTTCTTTATTGGAACCGGTCATTGTGATAGACCCCCCTTTTGGCATTGTGCGATTTCTCGGTAGATGGGCGATTTTTCCATCAGCTCCTTATGGGTGCCAAAAGACTCCACCCTTCCTTCTTCCATGACAATAATCTGATCAAAGTCCTTAATTGAAGCGATGCGCTGGGAAACCATAAAAACCGTAATCCCGGGAAAGGACTCCTGAATGCTTTGCCGGAGCCGGGCATCTGTCTCCATATCCAGGGCTGAAGCAGCATCGTCGAAGATAAGAATTTTGGGTTTCTTTAAAAGGGCCCGAGCAATCGTCAGCCGCTGCTTCTGGCCGCCGGAAAAGTTCGCGCCCCCCTGGGCCACGGGAGTGTCCAAAAGCTCAGGATACTCTTTCACAAACTCCCAGGCCTGGGCAGCCTTGAGGGCCAAAATCATTTCTCCTTCGGTGGCTTTAGGATTTCCCCAGTAAAGATTCGAACGAATGGTCCCGGATACTAAAATATTATCCTGGAGGACATAGGAAATGGCATCTCTGAGGACCTCCGGATCATAGTCCTTCACATCCACTCCGCCGACAAGAACCTGTCC
>CAMYOR010000088.1 GCA_947278105.1 uncultured Tissierellia bacterium | reverse complement strand
TGCTTAGGGACTATGGGGTTGAGTATGTGATTATCGGACATTCCGAAAGAAGAGAAATTTTCGGCGAAGACGATGAAATGATCCACAAAAAGGTCTTCTCTGCTCTTAAACAGGGTTTTTTGCCCATCCTTTGCGTGGGAGAATCCCTGAAAAAAAGAGAAGCTGGAAAGCAGGAAGAAAAAGTAAAAAAGCAGCTGGAAAAAGATCTGGAAGGCCTGGATCCCGCTGACATTTCTAACCTTTCGATCGCCTATGAGCCAATTTGGGCCATTGGCACGGGGAAAACGGCTTCTAAAGAAGATGCGGAGGCGATGGCATTGTTTATCCGGGGGGAAATTTCAAGGCTCTTTGGAAGGTCTGCCGGAGATAAGGTCCGCATCCTCTACGGAGGATCGGTCAACAGCGAAAATATTAAAGAGCTGATGGGCCAAGAGGACATTGATGGGGCCCTTGTGGGAGGAGCCTCTTTGGACGCTGAAGTATTTGCAAAAATAATTAATTATCAAAACCTGTAATTGCTCTACGGGTGCTGGATTTTTTAGGGTATATTTTGTTTTTTAACGGCTGAGTTCAAGGAATAGAAAGAAGGAATGCCATGTCTTATATCAATGATATCTATGCCCGTCAGGTTTTGGATTCCCGGGGCAACCCCACGGTAGAAGTTGAAGTGACCACGGATCAAGGCGGGATTGGACGGGCCATTGTTCCTTCCGGCGCCTCGACCGGCCAGTTTGAAGCCGTGGAGCTCAGGGACCAGGATCCAAAAATTTATGGGGGAAAGGGAGTTTTAAAGGCGGTCGATCACGTCAACAACGAAATTGCAAATCTTCTGATTGGATTTGATGTTTCAGACCAGGCCGGTATTGATCAGCTTATGGTGGAAGAAGACGGAACTCCTAATAAAGCTAATTTTGGGGCCAATGCCATTTTAGGGGTCTCTCTTGCCTGTGCCCGGGCAGCCGCCGATGAAAAGGAGCTCCCTCTTTATAACTATATCGGAGGCTGCTCAGCTAGAATTCTTCCTATACCGATGATGAATGTCATTAACGGAGGAAAGCACGCCGATAATTCCGTGAGCCTTCAGGAATATATGATCATGCCAACGGGAGCGTCTTGCTTTTCGGAAGCCCTCCGCGCCTGCGCTGAGGTTTATCATACCTTAAAGTCCATCCTGAAAAAAGATGGGTATTCGACAGCCGTCGGAGATGAAGGGGGCTTTGCACCGAATTTTAAAACGGATGAAGAGCCTCTTTCCTATCTTGTCCGCGCCATTGAAGAGGCAGGTTATCAACCTGGCTCTGATTTTCAGCTAGCCATGGATCCAGCAGCCACCGAGCTTTTTGACGAGGGCAGAAAACTGGGTCGGGAGGGCTACTATTTCTGGAAAACCGACCGCTTCATGACAAGGGATGAGATGATTGATTTTTATGATGAACTTGTTCACCGGTACCCCATCATATCCATAGAAGATGGCCTCGCAGAAGAGGACTGGGAAGGATGGAAACAATTAACCGATCGGCTGACCAATAAAATCCAGCTGGTCGGAGACGATCTTTTTGTCACCAATACCGAAAGATTAAAGAAGGGCATTGACATGGGCGTAGCCAACTCAATTCTGATTAAGGTGAATCAGATTGGGACTCTGACAGAGACTTTAAATGCTATCGAAATGGCAAAAAGGGCAGGCTATACCGCCGTTGTATCCCACCGGTCGGGAGAAACGGAGGATACTACGATTGCGGACCTGGTTGTCGGCGTAAACGCCGGACAAATTAAAACGGGAGCTCCGAATCGGACGGATCGGGTCTGCAAATACAATCAGCTCCTTCGCATTGAAGAATCCCTGGGGGGTTCTGCTCGGTATGAAGGCCTAGGTTCATTTTATAACCTGCCCAATAAACAAAGGCAAAAACCCTGCGATTGAACCGAGAGCACTCTCTATAAAAAGGGAAGCGGCCTGGGATTATTAAGCCGCTTGAAAGAAAATCAGAGGAGAAGACGATGAGAAACCAAAACCGAGTCGTTGCCATGCTTTTGGCTGGAGGCCAGGGGTCCCGACTCAAAGGTCTGACCCGAGATACCCCCAAGCCAGCGGTACCTTTTGGCGGAAAGTACGAAATTATTGATTTTGCTTTGAGCAATGCCCGGAACTCAGAAATTAGAGACATTGGCATTCTCACCCAATACAAGCCCTTTAAGCTCAATGAGCATATTGGAATTGGAGCTGCCTGGGACTATGACCGGTCTGCGGGGGGGCTGAGGATGCTCAGCCCCTATTACAATGAAGAAGGCGGCCGCTGGTATGAGGGGACGGCCAATGCAATCTTTGAAAACATCGACTATCTGGACCGGCTTAGTCCTCAATACGTGCTGATTCTTTCTGCCGACCATATTTATAAAATGGACTATAACGAGCTTCTTGACTGCCACCAAAAACATGGGGCAGAGTGTACGATTGCGGTACGTGAAGTCTCCTGGGAAGAAGCTCCTCGTTTCGGAATTCTAAATTCCGACACGAATGACCGAATTCTGGAATTTGAGGAAAAGCCCAAAAACCCAAAATCTAACTTGGCCTCCATGGGAATTTATATGTTCAATTGGCCAACCCTTCGAAAGGAACTCATTAAGGACTATCAGGATCAAAGCTCTTCTTATGATTTTGGAAAAAATATCATCCCCAATATGCTGGCAGAGGGTCTTCCCCTTTATGTATACCGGTTTGAAGGCTACTGGATGGATGTCGGGACTATCCGATCCTACTGGGAAGCGAACCTGGAGATGCTCAATCCTCATAATACTCTAAATATTTATGACAGAACTTGGCGTATCTATACCTCTGCCCGTAATTTTCCCCCCCACTATATTGCTAAGGACGCCAAGATTTCCGATGCCATGGTCAATGAAGCCTGCATGATCTATGGAAGTGTCAGGCATTCGGTCCTCTTTAATAACGTGCGGATTGAAGAGGGAGCCGAGGTTCAGGATTCTGTCATTCTCAATGACTGCGTGATCAAAAAAAATGCGAAAGTATATCAAGCAGTTGTTGGAAGCGGGGAAGTGGTAGAAGAGGGAGTCCAGGTCGGTGAAAAGGACGGGTCGAAAATTTACCTTTTCTGTGATGGTCAGGTAAGTGAAGAATAGGAGGCCTGGATGAAAAACTGCAGCGGCGTTATTTTTTCTCCGGAACAAGATCGTGACTTCGGGGATCTGGTTTCTGACCGGCCGAATTATATGCTTCCTTTCGGCTGCCGGTACCGGATTATCGACTTTGCTCTTTCTAATATGACAAACTACAACCTCTCCGATGTACTCCTCTATGCAGGATCAAACATCCGTTCCACCCTCGACCATGTGGGGGACGGCTCGAATTGGGAGATGAATCGGAGAGACCGGGGCCTGGTTATCAATCCGGTAACCTTTAATGAAGGCTCTAATATTATTTCAGAAATTGAAACCTATTTTAAATCCATCTCCTACTATGAGCATTCCGAGCAGGAACACATCTATATCGAAAACCCGATGGTCATTGCCAAGGTAAATCTCAAAGATGCCTATGACGCATTTGTTGACAATGACTATGATGTCATGGTCCTATATAAACCGGTCCACGATGAAATGGGCTATTATAACGGAATGCGAAAGCTTATCCTAGATCATGAGAACGGGCATTTTATCAATGTGGGTTACTTTCTTGGAACAGATCCGGCTGTAAACCTTTTGATCGGAAGGATGTTTATAAAAAGGGAGGTTTTCCTCCACATTGTCAAGCATTCCGTGGAAAACGGCAGTGCAGCCACTCTTCTTCAGGGGATACTCAATCATAAAAATCGTCTAAAGATTGGTGCTTATCAGGTTCAGTGTGAAATTGAGCCCATTTTCGATGTCGATTCCTACTACCGGGCAAATATGCACCTTCTAAATCCGGAGATTTATGACGAAATTTTTTACCAGGGGGGAATGGTTTACACGAAATCAAAAGACGAACCATCAACGATCTACAGGGATAGTTCTAAGCCTATCCACTCTCTCGTGGCAAATGGATGCATCATAGCCGGACAGGTGGAAAACTCTATTATTTTCCGTGGGGTGCAGATTGGAAAAAATGCGATTGTTCGAAACTGCATTATCAACCAGGGAACCATCATCCGGGAAAATGCGGTCTGTGTCAATGTGATTACGGATAAATACGCAATGATTGAGGAGGGAGTGACGATCGCTGGGGCCGTTACTCATCCCTTCCTGGTTGGAAAAGACGAAATAATCAGCAACAAGGATTCATTTTAGTGTTTGAATGAAAATTCAGGTTTTTGACCTTAAGGCCCTTAGGAAAAGGCGGACATCATGAAAATACTTTTTGCAGCGGCAGAAGCAGCGCCATTTATAAAAACAGGAGGCCTGGCCGACGTGGCGGGGTCACTGCCCAAGGCACTTAAAAAGCTGGGTCAGGACGTGCGGGTGGTATTGCCTCTTCATCGGCAAATTCCAGAAAAGGAAATTCGCCAGATGCATAAAATCCATGAATTTTACGTAGATATCGGCTGGAAGCACGAATACTGCGGGGTCTTGGAATTGGTCCATGATGGCGTAACCTTTTATTTCCTTGATAATAAGTATTATTTCTGGAGAGAGGGTCCTTATGGGCAATTTGACGATGGGGAAAGGTATATTTTCTTTTCGAAGGCAGTCTGCAGGCTTCCTAAGATTCTAAACTGGAAAGTGGATATCATCCATGCCAATGACTGGCATACGGGTCTTGTGCCGGTCTATGTTTGTGATTATCGGAAGGGAGACACATTTTATCAGGATGTCCGAACCCTTTTTACCATCCATAATCTCAAATATCAGGGTCAGTTTGACCTTTCTCTTTTTTACTGGACGAACCTTTCTTCAACCTATTGCGGAGATTACGAATTAAAATTTTATGATTCTATAAACTTTATGAAGGGCGCAATTGTTTATGCGGACTGGGTAAATACCGTCTCGCCGACCTATGCATGGGAGATCCGCTATCCCTTTTTTGCCTGCGGCCTTGAGGGTGTCATTCATGCCTTTGAAGGAAAGATCACCGGCATCCTCAATGGGATTGACGATAAAATTTGGAATCCCCAAAAAGATCCC
>CAMYOR010000087.1 GCA_947278105.1 uncultured Tissierellia bacterium | reverse complement strand
GCTGGCGGCTTAGCATTTATGTTTAAACCTGACTTCACCGTCTTTAAAGGGTCAGGGTGGCTGAGTGTTTTAGGTCTGGCCGGCGGTCAGATGTTTTTCTCCCTGTCTTTGGCTTCTGGCTGTATTATTGCTTACGGTTCTTATTTGAGCCGCAAAGAAAATCTTGAATACAATGCGAAGGTTGTTCCTATCGCAGATACCATCGCCGCTCTTTTAGCTGGCTTAGCCGTTATGCCCGCCGTTTTCGCCTACGGCCTTAAACCTGCCGGCGGTCCTGGACTTCTGTTCGTCACCATGCAGGAAGTTTTCCAGCACATGGGCTTTTCCGGCCCCATCTTTGGAAGCATTTTCTATCTTTTGGTTGCCTTTGCTGCATTGACCTCTTCCATCGGCATGATGGAAGGCGGCGTCTCTGCCATGCTGGATGCGGCGGAGTCCAAGGGAGCTAAATCTGATGAAAAAGCGCGTCTTAAGATGACCTTCATCATGGGTGGGATTGCCTTTTTGGGATCCTGGCTCGTTTCCGCAGATGGTTTAGGAATGACTGGAATGTGGCATCCCCTGGGCCAGGGAACCTGGCTGGATGTCTTTGACCTCTTTGCCGAAGGAATTCTGATGCCCTTTGGCGGCCTGGTGATGTCTATCCTCTTAGGCTGGGTGATTCCAGAGTATATTGACGATGAAGTGGAAAAAGGCAGCCCCTATAAAGGCAAGAAATATATCAAGTTCTGCTTGCGGTGGATTGCTCCTATTTTCCTTCTGTTCATCGTGGTGATCCAGCTGAACGCTTTCTTCCATTTCATATAATATTTCATATAATAAGGAAGTTTAATTCTCAAATGAGCTAAAAATCACCATAAAGGAAAAGCAGTTAAAAAGAGCCTGTGCCGAAGAATGATCATCCGGCGCAGGCTCTTTTTTCCTAAACCTTAATTTTTTTTAAAGGAGGTAAATCTTTTTCTACCTCTTATTAGAGGGTAGCCAAATTTTCTGTTTCTTTGCACTTTCAACCAGATCTTCCCGGAGGTCGGGATGGGCGATGGAGATCAGCGCCTCTGCCCTCTGCCAGGTAGAAAGGCCGGAGAGATTTACGGCTCCATATTCGGTGACGATAAAGTAGGCCTGGGTCCTGGGAGTGGTGACGATATCCCCCTGGAAATAAGGAACGATATTTGAGTGAAGCTTGCCTTCTTTATCCCTCTTGCTGGAGGGTAAACAGAGGAAGGATTTTCCCCCTTTTGACTTGGAAGTGGCATCGACAAAGTCGAGCTGCCCCCCCGTTCCGGAAATCTGCCGCAAGCCAACGGTCTCTGAGGAAACCTGCCCATATAAATCCACTTTGATACAACCATTAATGGAAATCAGGTTATCATTGGCCCCGGCGATATAGGGATCGTTGACCCAATCCAAAGGATAGCCGGCAAGGCCCTGGTTATCGTCTGCCCAGTCGTAGAGATCCTGGGTTCCAAAGAGCATCCCTAAAACTCCTCTTCCGGGAACAACCTGCTTTTTTTTGTTGGTGAGCTTTCCTGCCTGATAGAGGTTTAGATAGCCGTCTGAGCAAAGCTCCGTGTGCATCCCCAGATCCTTGATGTCGGATTCAGCAATAAGGGTCCCAAGAGCATTGGGCATTCCGCCGATTCCCAGCTGGAGGGTCGCTCCATCGACAATGTGCGGCAAAATCAGTTTTGCAATCTTGATATCTGTTTCTGAGGGATGGGGAGGATCCATAATCCAAAGGGGCTGTCTGCCCGCTTCCACCACCGCATCGACCTCAGAAATATGCAGCGTGGTTCCCATGCCCCCCAAAATTTTGGGCATATTCTCAACCACTTCGACGATAATCACTTTTGCCTTATCGGCGATGGCCCGGGCGGTTCCGACTCCGCAAGAAAGATTGAAATACCCATGTTTGTCCATGGGGGTGACCGAAAGCATGGCCACGTCAATATCCAGGAAGTTCTTAATATACCAGGCCTCATTGCGGAAAATCTGGGGGATAAAATAGGCTCTCCCCTGGTCTGCTTTTTTTCTTTCATAAGCTGAGCAGTGCCAGGTCTGATAGACGAAGGTCTCCATATCGGGATCTTCTTCCATCACCCTCACCGGCCCCTGGATCAGGTTTCCGCGCACATAAACGGTTCCCAGTTCATCTTTTCGCTTGGCTAGAGCCTGGTCAAGGATATGAGGAAAGGAGTTGTTGGACCCATAATCCACCCAGTCCCCATCCTTGACCAGCTTTACAGCCTCGTCCGGGCTTTTAAGCTTTGCCCGGTATTGTTCCATGATTGTCATCAGTCCAGAACCTATGCCTTTGCCTTTTCTGCAGCTTCTACGCCAGCGTGGTAAGCTTTGAGGTTGAGCTCAACGAATTTCTCTGGGACGGTCTTTCGAATAACTTCCTCCCAGTCGATATCCTCCAAACCCAGGACCTTGGACATAGCGCCAAAGAGAACGACGTTCATGCACTTGGTGCTGCCTAGTTCTTTTGCGATGTCAGCCGCTGGGAAAACAATCGTATTAAAGTTTTCTTTCATTGCCTCAATGGTACCTTGCGGATACTCAACAAGGCCCGCAGCGGTTGTCTGTGACTGCATTTCATAGTCATTGATAATGGCAATGCCATCGGGCTTGATAAATTCACAGTAACGGACGGCTTCCATTTTTTCAAAAGCGACCATAATGTCGACATAGCCCTTGCCCACGGTTGGAGCATAAACCTTATCCCCCCAAATGACCTGGGTAGAAACAGAGCCGCCTCGCTGAGCCATTCCATGAATTTCAGACTGCTTGACATCATAGCCCTTTTGGATCAGACCATTAATTAAAATTTTGGAAGTTAAAATTGCTCCCTGGCCGCCAACCCCTACGATCATGACTGTCTTTGTTGCCATATTACTTGTCCACCTTTCTAATTGCTCCTACTGGACAAACCTGAGCGCAAACGGTACATCCGACGCACTGGTTCTCATCGATCATTGATTTTCCTTCTACAATGCTCACCGCAGCGCAGCCGACGCTTAAGCACTTCTTGCAGCCAATGCAGGTCTCGCGATCCACCTGGCAAAGGCCCTTTTCAAATTTGAGCTTTTTAATGAGAACGCAGGGTCTTCTGGAGATGACTGCGGCTCTCTTTTCCGAGTGAATGGCCTTTAACAGGGTCTCTTCCATCTCTTTAAGGTTTTGAGGATCGGCGATCAAAACTTCTTCAAAGCCAACCGCTTTTAAAATTCCTTCAATGCTGATTTTCTCTGCAATTTCCCCTTCGAGGTTATAGCCGGTTCCGGGGTTATCCTGATGGCCGGTCATTGCGGTGATATGGTTGTCCAGAACGACCGGAACCATATTGGCATTGTTGTAAGCAATCTCCACCGCTCCGGTAATGCCGGAATGGAAGAAAGTCGAATCGCCTAGAACGCCGACAACGACATAGTCTCTTCCAGTGACTTTCATCGCCTGGGCGATGCCGGCACCAGCGGAAAAACCGCCGCCCATGCAAACGCAGGTATCAATCGCGGCCAGTGGAGGCGCTGCTCCTAAGGTGTAGCAGCCGATATCGCCGGTTGCAATCAAACGGCCCTTAAACTCCTTCTGGTTGGCAATCTTATGAAGAGAATAGTAGAACCCGCGGTGGGGGCATCCTGGGCAAAGTGCCGGCGGACGAGAAACCGCCTCAACATCGACTTTCTTTGTCTTCGGATTATCCAAGCCAACCGCTTCCCGGATGATGTTGGGAGAAAGCTCATGGATATTGGGAATCACTTCTTTGCCGATACAATCGATGCCAGCAGCCTTCATCTGCATTTCCATAAAACCATCTAACTCTTCAATAACGTAGAGCTTTTCCACCTTTGAGGCAAATTCTTTGATCAAATCAATCGGCAGGGGGTTCGTAAAGCCCAGCTTTAAGAATGAGGTGTCCTCAGGGAAGGCATTTTTCGCATACTCATAAGCAATGGAGGCCGTGACAACACCAACCTTGGACCCATTGATTTCCATCCGGTTCATGTCGGTCTTATTGGCAAATTCCAAAAGCTTCTTTAATTTTTCTTCCAGCTTGACGTGGTTGACAAAGGCATTGGCCGGAGTTGAGATAAACTTCTTGGGATTTTTGACGTATTCCTTGTAAGGAACGTCCTTTCTTTCGCCAAGCTCGACCAATCCCTTGGAATGGGCAATCCGAGTGACTTCACGGAAAATCACCGGAATATCAAATTCTTCCGAAATTTCAAAGGCCTTGATGGTAAAGTCCTTGCATTCCTGGGAATCCGAGGGCTCAACCATAGGGAGCTTTGCATGGAGGGCATACCAGCGGTTATCCTGCTCGTTTTGAGAAGAATACATACTGGGATCGTCCGCATTGAAAATGACAAAGCCGCCATTTACCCCGTTATAAGCTGCCGTAAAAATGGGGTCTGCGGCAACGTTAAAGCCGACCATTTTCATTGCGCAGGCGCTGCGAACGCCTGCCATGGCAGCGCCGTAAGCCACTTCGGCGCCCACCTTCTCGTTCGGAGCCCACTCACAATGCATCACGTCCTTGTAAAGGGGTAAGGTTTCAAAAATCTCAGTGCTGGGTGTACCCGGGTAAGCAGAGGCAACCCGGACGCCCGCTTCATACATTCCGCGGGCAATCGCCTCGTTGCCGCCTAATAATTCTTTCATTAAATAATCTCGTCCTTTCTATTTCCACTTTTCTACTCCACTTTTTTCCTGGAGAAACCCTTTACTGGTTTCTCATTTCAAACCCTTCTATGCCAAAGAAAGGCAATTTTGCCCTTCTTTCTGCCAAATTTTAATGGCATTCCTCCATTAATTCTTTGAAGATCGGAATTGATTTTTCAATCTTTTCAGTATCCACGCAGAAAGACAGACGCAGGTGCGTGGGTGCCCCAAAGCTGGTGCCAGGAACTAAAAGGAGGTCCCGGGCCTTTGCCTTTTCAGAGAATTTTTCTGCATCCCCATCTGGAGCCTTAATAAAAAGATAAAAGGCGCCCAAGGGATCGGCTACTGTGTATCCCATTTCGGTCAAATTCTTGTAAAGGATATCCCGGTTTCTCTTATAAACCTCAATGTTGGGCGCGACATCAACGCATTTTTCAATGACCATCTGGAACAGGGCCGGGG
>CAMYOR010000086.1 GCA_947278105.1 uncultured Tissierellia bacterium | reverse complement strand
ATCCTAATAAGGTCCTCACTTTCGAAGAAGGCCTGGACCGATTAAAAGAAATCAACCTTGCAATGCAGAAGGAGGAAGCGCTGGAAAAAACCTTAGCCTTATATAAAGAGGCCAAGGACCTTTCTCTGAAGCTCCAAAAGCTTTTAGACCAGGCAGAACTTGAAATCACGACCTTGGAAGGAAACCCGGTTTCCGTGGAACTGGATAAGAAAGCAGAGGTGGAAAAATGACGGACAGGCAAGAGCCTGGCTGGGAAAAATTCAATGAAGGCTGGAGCCCTCCCTTTGAAAAATATTTTAATAATGTTTTTGAAGAACTGGAAAATACCTGGCTATCTTCCCGGGGGATCTATTCGGCGGACCAGGCTCTGATCCGTAAGGAAACTGACCTCTTTTCCGCCATGGCCTATGCAACCGCTGGTGGAAAAAGAGTAAGGCCCCTTCTTATGGGCCTTTCCTACCATTCCGTTTCTTCTAATATTCCCTGGGAAGATCCGCTCCTTCTTGAATTCGCCTCTGCCCTGGAAATGATTCACTCTTATTCCCTGGTACACGATGATCTTCCTGGCATGGATAATGACCGGTACCGGCGCGGAAAGCTCACCGTTCACTCAAAATTTGGTGAAGGAACCGGGATTTTAACCGGAGATGCTCTTTTAAATTATGCCTTTGAAAGGGGGAGCCTGGCGGCGAACCTGGCCCCGGGTGACAGAAAAGCCTCGGCTATCGAGGCTCTGGTCTACTTAACAAAAATATCGGGAGCTTCCGGCATGATTGGCGGCCAGGTCTTAGACCTGAAACCCGAGCTCTTGGCGGGTCCGGACGTTCTCTCACTGATGGTCGAAAAGAAAACCTCCTGCCTTTTTATGGGAGCCTGTCGGATCGGCGGCCTTCTTGGAGGCGGAAGACAGGAACAGGTTGAGGCTCTGACTGATTTTGCCCGATATCTTGGACTGGCCTATCAAATGACAGATGACAACCAAGACCGGGTCAAGGATCAACAAAGCGGAAAAGTCACCTTTGCCAATTTTTTTGATCAAAGATCCTTAAAGGAAAGGGCAGAAGCCTATACCGATCAGGCAATCCGCTCTTTATTGCCCATCAGTCAAAAAAGTGAATTAGAGAGCTTTGCAAAAAAGCTGGTAACAAGAAAAAAGTAAAGAGGATAAAAAAATGAAAAAATATAATCGCCAGCGGATGATCTTAGACATTATTCAAAATCATCCTGTTCAAACTCAGGACCAACTCGCCGAATACCTTAAAAATTCAGGCATATCGGCCACCCAGGCAACGATTTCACGTGATATTAAGGAACTGAGAATTACCAAGATTCAATCGCCCACGGGTGAATATCGCTATCAGATTTTGGATACCGTTCAGGATTCCTTAAATGAAAGGCTTCGCAGAATTCTCCGTTCCTCCATTTTATCGATCACCAGTGTCGAAAATCTTATTATCATTCAAACCGTCCTCTACTGCGCCAAGGTTTGCGGAATGACGATTACAAACGCAAAGGTTGGCAATATTGCCGGGATTGTAACAGGAGAAGATACCATTTTTATCGCCATTAAAGATCGAAATAAGGCCGATGAAACCATGGAGACAATAAAGGAGCTCCTCCGCTAATGTTATCTCAGCTTCGCATCCAAAATTTTGCTTTGATCAATGACTGGGCCCTGAATTTTGAAGGGGGAGAGACAGCGGTCACAGGTGAAACCGGCTCAGGAAAGAGCCTTTTTGTGGGTGCGATGGCATATTTAACCGGCGGCAGCCTAAGTCCGTCCTTAAAGCCTTCCTCTGGTAAGGATCTTACGGTTGAAGGGGTCTTTTGTTTTGATCCCGTGCCGGAAAAAATCCAGTTCTTCTTCCAAAAGGAAAATATTGATTTGGAGGAAGGGGTGATTATTCTGCGCAGGATCCTTAACAGCCGAGGAAATCAGCAAAGGATTAATGATGTTCCGGTCACACGAAAAACCTATCTTATTTTGGCTGACCAGTTAATGGACATCCATTCTCAAAATGCCCAGACGGCCCTCCGATCAAAAAAATTTTATCTGCCGCTGATCGACCTATATGCCGGTCACAAAGCAGAAACACTGAAAGCGGATCTTTCCCTTTTGCTGGAAAAAAAACTTTCTTTAAGCAGAGACTTGGAGGCCTTAAACCTTTCTCCGGAAGAAGTGGAAAGGGAAAAAGACCTTTTGCAGTATCAGATTCGTGAAATTGATCAAGCAGGGCTGGAGCTTCTGGACGAGGAGGCTTTAAACCAGGAATATCAGTCCTTGGTTTCGGCGAAAGAAAGGCGGGAACTTGCCTCGTCTATTTATCAGGCAATAAGTTCCGACCAATATTCGATCCGTAATGCAATGGAGTCTCTGGCCCGGGCCCTGGAACAGCTTACAAACAAGGATCCGGAGGCCGGAGAAGCAAAAGATCTTGCCTGGCAAATGGAGGCGGAAGCAGAGGCCCTCCGGGACTTTATGGACAATTACCTGGAGAAGATTACCATTGATCCCGGCAGAATTTTCGAAATTGATCAGATTTTTCAGACCCTTCAGGGCCTTCGGAGAAAGTATGGGCAAAGCTTCAAAGAGATTATGACCTTTCAAAAAGAGGCTATGCAAAGACTAAACCTTCTTTCTGAAATGGAGAAAAATCGAACGGACCTTCAAAAAAAATTGAAGCTCCTGCAAAATGACCTGGAGGAAAAGGCCGAAGCCCTCAGTCATCTGCGAAAAAAAGCCGCCAGTCAGCTGGAAAATCAAATTCGTTTGCAAATGAAGGAGATGGCGGTAAAAAAGATTGTCTTTGAGGTTTCCTTTGCCAATAAAGAAACCATCGGCCCGGATGGGAAAGATTTGATTGATTTCATGATTTCCACCAATCCGGGACAACCCATGCAAAGTATGAGCCAGGTTGCCAGCGGCGGCGAAATGTCCCGTTTTATGCTGGCCTTTAAAATTGCAGTTTCCGAAATTCAGCCAATTTTTACCATGGTTTTTGATGAAATCGATACGGGAATCAGCGGAAGAACTGCTCAGGTCCTTGCAGAAAAGATGAAAAAGCTGGGAGAAAATCACCAGCTCATTGTCATTACCCACTTGCCTCAAATTGCCGCTGCGGCCGATCACCATCTTTTGATTCAAAAAGAAGTCCAAGATGGACGTACCTGTTCCAAGGCCAAGATGCTCAATGAAGACCAAAGGGCAGAAGAATTAGCCCGCCTGATCGGGGGGGCCAAGGTCACCGAAATTACCCGCTCCAGCGCCAGAGAAATGCTGGGACAGGCCAAAGACCTTTCTGATGAATTCAGGAAGAAGGAGAATGATTAGGATGACGGATCAAAAGGAAAAGGAATACTACGAAACAACCATAAAAAGGGAAAATATCTACAAGGGACATATTGTGACCTTGGATGTTGAAACGGTTGAGCTTCCCGATATGAAATATGCCAAAAGAGAAATCGTATCACATCCGAAATGCGTTGGCATCATCCCTTTGACGGAAAGAGGGACCCTTTATATGGTTCGGCAGTTTCGCTGTGCCGTGAAAGAAATCATGCTTGAAATCCCCGCCGGCCTGATCGATTTGGGTGAAAGCCCCCAGGAAGCTGCCTTACGGGAATGTCAGGAGGAGATAAAATTTAAACCGAAAAAACTTACCTATCTCATGGATCTATACTCCTCTCCGGGCTTTTCGAACGAAAAGCTCTCCCTATTTTTGGCCGAGGATCTTCAGCCTTCGGAAAAGGACCTGGATTCCACTGAATTTTTGGAGGCGGCTGAGTATCCCATTGAAGACCTGTATAATAAGGTAAAAAATTTTGAGATCACCGATTCGAAATCAATCGTTGCCATCATGTATGCGTATTTTGAAATTTTTAAGCCGAATGAGAAAAAATTCTTAGAAAAGAGGTAGGATGCGGATTTCATTCGACAATTTATTGGACTATGGAGCCATTGCCATCGCCCTGCTCTACACCATTATCTCCCATGAATGCGCTCATGGGATTGTAGCGGGCTGGAATGGGGACTCAACGGCAAAGGATGAAGGAAGAATTACCTTAAATCCGATTCCGCACCTGGACATCTTAGGGGCCCTTTCCCTTTTGCTTTTTCACTTTGGCTGGGCCAAACCCGTCCCTATTAACCCTCGTAAATTTCGCCACCTGAGAAGGGGGCTGTTTACTGTTTCTTTGGCTGGAGTAACGATCAATTTTTTATCCGCTGCTGCAGCTCTTTGGATCAGTAAATTTGTTCCTCCTTCCAGTCGCTTCTTTCAGCCTCTTTTGTCCTATATTGTGATTTACGGAGTCTCTTTTGCCGTTTTCAATCTTCTTCCTATTCCCCCATTGGATGGGTCAAAGGTGGTGATGTCCTTTTTGCCCCAATCCTTCTGGGACCCCATTGATCGTGCGGAGAAGCTGACCATTTGGATTTTGCCCATTTTGGTTTTTACTGGTTTTCTAGGTAAAATCCTGGGACCTCTCTTTCAAAGAGCATTGTCTCTTCTGTTTCATTTGATTTATTAAGAGGGTGCTGGTTTGATTTTTCAGGTTCAATCGAAGCCCTATTCCGGGCCAATGGATCTTTTGCTGGACTTGGTCACTCAGTCCAAAATTGATATCTACGAAATTAATATTTCTCAAATAACAGAACAGTTTTTAGAGGCGATGCAAAGGGTTTCGATCCCGGCGGATGAACTCAGCGATTTTATTCGCATGGCCTCCTTACTTGTGCTCATGAAGGCTAGAACCCTCATCCAAGATCAGGAGGATGAAAAAGAGGACCTTCCCAGCCGGGAAGAGCTGATCCGGCGACTTAAGGAATATCAGATCTACAAGCAGGGTGCGCAAATCCTAAAGGACAAATGGGAAAAGGCCAGGGAAATCTTCACTAAGCTTCCGGAGGATCCCGGGAACTATCAGGGGGAAGAAGATCCTCCTCTTCCAACAGACCCCCAGGCTTTAAAAGATTCCCTTCTTGCTCTTTTGAATAAAAAAAAGGAGAAAGAAGACCGAACCCTTGAAGTGCAAGGAATCATTAACAAAGAAGAGGATTCCATTGAAAAGGTGGCAAAGCTTATTCAAGAAAAGCTTTTGACTGGAAAATACTTCACCTTTAATGCTGTCTCTTATACACATCTGACGCTGCCGACGAATAGAGAGGTG
>CAMYOR010000085.1 GCA_947278105.1 uncultured Tissierellia bacterium | reverse complement strand
GATCTGATCTTTCCTCACCATGAAAATGAAATTGCCCAATCGGAGAGCCTGACCGGAAAAACCTTTGCCAAATACTGGATGCATAATGGGATGATTACCGTATCGGCCGCTGATGGGACAAAGGAAAAAATGTCAAAATCCCTGGGCAATTTCTTCACTTTAAATGATATTGCCAAAGAATACGATCTGATCGTTGTTCGCTTCTGGCTCCTTTCCACCCACTATCGGGCTCCGATTAATTTCTCCCGTCAGGTGATGGATCAGTCCAAGGCTTCTTATGAAAGATTGATGAACACGAAACACAACATGGAAAGGCTGATGGACCATAACGAGTCCAAGCCCCTTTCAGAGGAGGAGAAGAAGCTTCTTGAAGAGGGAGAAAAGATCAGGGAAAACTTTATTCAGGTGATGGAGGATGATTTAAATACCGCTGATGCCCTGACGGCCCTTTTTGATCTGTCCCGCCTTTCCAATGCTAACCTCACAGAGAACTCCTCAAAAGAAGCGGTAAAGAGCCTTTATGAACTCTACCAGCAGCTTCTGGATGTTTTGGGCCTGGAAGATCGGATGAAAGAAGAAAACCTGGACCAGGATATTGAAGGACTAATTGAACAGAGAAATCAGGCCAGAAAAGAAAAGAATTTTGCAAAGGCCGATGCCATCCGCGATCAGCTTCTTGAAATGGGAATTATTCTCAAAGATACCCCGACGGGCGTGGTCTGGGAGCGAAAAAACTAATGAATAACTATATTTACGGCCGCCGGTCGGTCCTGGAGTACCTCAGGTCTGGCCGGGAGGCGGAAAAATTATATCTTCAAAAAGGGGAAGCCCACGGGTCTATTCAGCAAATTGAGCGATTGGCCAGAGAAAAAAAGATCGTCATCGTCCAAACGGACCAGCAAAAGTTATCCCAGATGACGGATTCTAAGAACCACCAGGGAGTCGTTCTTTTGGCAGAGGATTTTGATTATTCCACCGTGGAGGAAATCCTGGCGCAAGCCAGAGATAAAGGTCACGACCCCTTTGTCTTGATCCTGGATGAGCTCACCGATCCCCATAACGTTGGAGCCATCATTCGAACCGCTGAATGTGCCGGAATCGATGGGATCATTATTCCCAGGCGCCGGTCCAGCCTCATTACCGAGGCCGTAGAGAGAACCTCCTCCGGGGCAACCGCCTATATGAAAATTGCCAAGGTCAATAATATTAACATGACTATTGATCAACTGAAGAAAGAAAATCTTTGGGTTTACGGAGCTGCCGGAGAAGCCAGCCAGTCTTTCTGGGAGACGGACTTTTCAGGGGGGGTCTGCCTGGTCATCGGAAGCGAGGGGGAAGGAATCGCTGCGTTAACTAAGGAAAAATGCGATCTGCTCGTCTCGATTCCCATGTTCGGACACATTGAATCTTTGAATGCTTCGGTTTCCGCGGCAGTTCTGATGTATGAGGTCGTCCGTCAAAAGACCCGCGGGCGTTAAAGAAAGGGCACCTATGGAGAAAGATTGGGCGAGGAGAAAGGTTTTACGTGCTTTTCAGGCAAAGGAAAAATTAATTTATCTTATTACGGATGGGAGCCTTTCCGATGAAGAGCTAATCGGAAAAATCGAACTAGCTTGCCAGGCTGGGGCAGGCCTGGTCCAGGTCCGGGATAAGGATCGCTTTGATGAAGAGATCCTTGGCCTCGTCCAAAAGGTTAAGGAAATCACGGATTTTTATCAGGTCCCCCTTCTCGTGGATGACCGGGTCGAGGTCGCAAAGGCCGCCGGATGCGGGGTTCACCTGGGCCTGGAGGATATGGAGATCCGGGCAGCCAGAAAGCTTTTGGGCCCGGAAGTCCTCATTGGGGCTACGGCAAAATCCATCGACCGTGCCTTAGCGGCCGAAGAGGAGGGCGCTGATTATTTGGGCTCCGGAGCAGTTTATCCCACCCAAACCCATGTCATTACAAAAATTACACCGGTTGACCGAATTCGAAAGATTGCCGACTCTGTAAAAATTCCGGTTTATGCTTTAGGCGGCCTAACCAAGGATAACCTAAAAATCCTGAAAGATTCCCATGTATCGGGCATTTGCGCCGTTTCCTCCCTGATCCGGGCGGAGGATACGAGAAAAGCCGTAAGGGATCTTCAGGAGGCCTTCGATCAGGTGGAAACTTTTTCCGGCACCGATCGCTAAAAAAGGGAAAATGGATTTTTGCCACAAATCAAGTTAAGCAAAATCATTGTGAAATACTAGGGAGGTGAATGATGGGATTTATTCAAGCTTTTCGAGGCGCACTGGGGGGAACTTTGGCAGATCAGTGGAAGGACTTTTATGGTCCAATGCCGGGAGTTTCTGCTACAGCCGCTGTTTTTCCCGGATATCCAATGGGAGTAAACAATAACAGAGGGGCAAATTACAAGGGAAATGAAAATGTCATTACAAACGGCACCAAGGTAATTGTCCCCGAGGGCACGGCTCTGGTCACAATACAAGACGGAGCGATCACCAATATCATTACGGAAGTCGGCGGCTACGAGTACAGAACAAATGACCCTAATTCTCAATCGATTTTTGCAGGCGATGGGATCATTGATTCTTTGGTCAAATCTTCATGGGAAAAATTTAAATTTGGAGGAATCCCTGCTACCAATCAGTTGCTTTTTTATGTGAATTTAAAGGAAATTCCCAATAACCGATTTGGCACTCAGTCTGAGATTTATTGGGACGATGCCTTTTTCGGCACCCAAGTCGGGGCCATCACCAGAGGAACTTACACAATTAAAATTATTGACCCCATTTTATTGATCAAAAATTTTGTCCCAGTTAAATATCTCATTTCCGGTGCGGAACCTTTTGATCTCAGCGATATGGATAATGAAGCGGCGGAACAATTATTTAATGAAGTGGTAGGAAGTCTTTCTGCAGCATTTTCGAATTACACCAACGACCCATCCAGGGGCAATCGTATAACTAGGATCCAAGGTGACCAAATTGGTTTTGCGAAGTCACTTTCCCTTGCCGTTGAAGAAGGATATCAGTGGAAAAGCTCCAGAGGGCTTGAAATAGAAAAAACGGCCATCCTTGCCATTGAATATGATGAAGATACTAAGGCGCTGCTGTCGGATGTCAAGAAGGCGGATGCCCTTTCCGGAAATCGCGGAAATGCCTTTTTCCAGCAAGCAGCAGCAAGGGGCCTGCAGTCTGCCGGTGAAAATGGCGGCGGAGCCAATATGGCCTTTATGGGTCTTGGAATGAATGCAGCCGGAAATATGATGACGGGAACGAAACAGCCGGAGACTCCAAGTTCTTATCAGCCGAATTTTGGGGCGGCCCAAGGAGGTCTAAATCAAGGTCAAAATACGGCCCAGGTTCAGCAAAATGACAGCCCCCAGCAAAACCAAGGTCAGCAAGACCCAACAGAAAAGCTGATTCAGATGAAAAAACTTCTTGATGCCGGTGTAATCACGGAAGAAGAATTTAAGAAAATTAAATTCGATCTTTTAGGATTATAATCGGCGGAGGTGATTATGGATCAGGATCAAAAGGATATTAGAATCATAACCACTGAAGGCGGTCTTAAAGATGGGCAGATCAAATGCCCCAAGTGCGGGTCAACCGATATTGGAACCAATACAAAAACAGGCAAGCTCAGGTGCAATTTTTGCCGCTATGAATTTGAATTGGACCTGGCTCCGAAGGATCAAGAGATCAGCACCTTGCAGGGAACTACTTTAAGGAGCGGCGCTCAGGATATCGAGGATAAAAGCGAAGATCTAATTACATTAAAGTGTGAAAGCTGCGGGGCAGAGGTGGTCATCGACACGAAAACCTCCACACAGGCAAGGTGTCATTGGTGCCGAAATACCCTGTCTCTGAATAACCAAATTCCTAACGGAGCCGTTCCTGACGTGATCCTTCCTTTCAAGGTTTCGAAAAAGGATGCCGAGGAAAAAATTTCAGAATTTGTCCATAAAAGGAAATTTTTCGCCCATCCCCAATTCACCAGGGAATTTTCGACGGCAAATATTTGTGGCGTTTATATTCCCTATATGATTGTCGATGTCAATGGACATATGAAGCTTTCCGGAGAAGGTGAAATTCAAACCGGATGTCGGGAAGTCGGAGAAGGGGATAAAAAACACTACGAATATGATGCTGATCTCTACCGGGTGGGAAGGGAATTTGACATCTTCGTTGACGATCTTTCAATAGAATCCACCACCGATAAATTGGATTACTCTTCCAAAGAAAAGACAACGAATACCATCAATGCCATCATGCCTTTTGATACAGAAAACTGCGTTAATTTTAATGCAAACTATTTAACAGGTTATACCTCGGAAAAAAGAGATACCAATATGGGGACACTGAAAAAGGTCATTGATGCTGAAAGCTCCGACATAGCCAGACTTGCTGCCAAGGAGACCCTCCTTCAATATGATCGGGGCGTTCGATGGGATCAAGAGGAATATGAGGTGAAGGGCGACTTCTGGAAGGCCGCTTATTTGCCCGTCTGGCTCTACAGTTATATGCAGACCAAGGGAAATAAGCATTTAATGCACTATGTGGCAGTCAATGCCAGAACAAAAGAAACGATGGGAAGCGTCCCCATTAACTTTTCCAAGCTGTTTTTCTGCTCGGTATTGGTTGAAATTGCCGGCGGATTGTTGGCCTTTATCCTCAACCTCATTGCCTCCCTGGACACTTTCAATGAAACTCAGTTTCAGGCTTCAAGGGGATACTTTTGGCTGCTCCTGGTTTCTGGCTTTGTATTCTATTACACGATCTACCTGCGATATCGAAACTCTAATGAAAGACACTATTATGAGCTGGAAACAAAGCACAAGGTTTCCAATTTGATCCAGGAAGATGAATTTATTGAAAGTAAATATGGCCTTAGAAGTGAAGTCATCCGAGGCGAAAACAGTGAGGAATTAAAGGGAAACAAATTCGATTTAATGAAGGATGAAAAACTGAAAAAAGCCAAGGACAGAGGAGCATTGGACGAAGCGATTGAAAATAAAAAACGATTAGAAAAAATGGATGAAGAAAAATAAAAGAGCCTAGTCAGCTTCTGAATAGTAAACAAAACAAATCTTCTATTTATATAAGACAAACCGCCTGAAACCATTGGTTTCAAGCGGTTTACCTTTTCCACCCTCACGGACTCGAACCGTGGACACCCTGATTAAGAG
>CAMYOR010000084.1 GCA_947278105.1 uncultured Tissierellia bacterium | reverse complement strand
GAGAAATCCAGGACATCACCTACCTGGATACGGCCGATCCGGCCGGCCAAAGGGCCTATATGCGGACCCTGGCCTTCTTGTTCATCGCCGCCCTGGACCAGTGCCTTCCCCATGGCCGGGCAGTCATCGGCCATTCCATTTCTGGCGGTCTATATGTCCAGGTCCGGGAAGGGGAGAAGAAGATCATCGTGGACTCCCGGCTGAGAAACCAGTGCGACCGGGTGATGAGAAGGATGATCCGGGAAAACCGGGCCATCCGCCGGATTGAGATGAGCAGGGAAGAGGCCGCCGCGTTTTTCCGGGCAAGGGGCCGGGAAGATAAGGCCAGCCTTTTTCCTTATCAGGAAAAGGATCCGGTTTCGGTCTATGAGCTGGATGGGTCCTATGATTCCTTTTATGGTCCGATGGCCCCGTCCGCAGCCTATGTTGGAGACTTTCAGCTGGTCCTTTTTGATGATGGCCTGGTTCTTATGGGCCTGGAGCCGGATTCCAAAAAAATCCTCCGAAACTTCAAGCCCCAGCCCAAGCTTTCCTATACCTACCGGGAAGAAGAGGCCTGGGCCGAGCTTCAGGGCATTCACAATGTCTCTGATCTCAACCGCCTGGTCCGAAAAGGGGAGATCGGCGACGTGGTCCGAATGACGGAAGCTCTCCAAAACCACCGGATCATGGAAGTGGCCGAAGAAATTAACCGAAAAAACAAGAGACTGGTCCTCATCGCGGCCCCCTCCTCTTCGGGGAAGACTTCCTTTGCCTACAAGCTCTCCACTCACCTGCGGATTATGGGCTGGCGGCCCCTGAAAATTTCCATGGATGACTATTTCCTAAGCCGCGAAGAGACTCCCCTGGACAAGGAGGGAAAAAAGGACTACGAAGGCATCGGGGCCATTGACCTTAAAAAATTCAACGAGGATCTGACCGACCTTCTGGCGGGAAAAAGGGTCGAGCGGATCCGCTACGATTTTGTAGAGGGGCAAAGGGTCCCCACCGGAAATGTTGATCAGCTTCTTCTAAGCTCCCCCCTGATCATCGAAGGAATTCACGCCTTAAATCCCCGCCTGGTTTCGGGAATCGAGGACGATCTCAAATTTAAGATCTTTCTTTCCGTGACTACGCAAATTGGTCTCGATGACCATAACCGCATCTCGACGACGGACCTCCGGCTCCTGCGCCGGATTGCCCGCGACAAGGAGGCCCGGGGGATCCGCCCGGCCAGGACCATCCTCAACTGGCCCTCGGTATTAAAGGGGGAGAGAAGGAATATTTTCCCCTTTGAAGAGGAAGCCGACCTCCTCTTTAACTCCGCCTTCATCTACGAAATTGCGGCTCTAAAGCCTATTGTCTATCCCGAACTTATGGCCATCCCGAAGTCCGACCCCGCCTATGAGGAAGCTCGCAGGCTCCTGGACTTTCTCCAGTACTTTGTCCCCCTGGAGGATCTGTCGGATATTGTCAACACCTCCATCCTTCGGGAATTTATCGGAGGAAGCAAAATCGTCGGCTGAAGCAGGAAACCGCTTTGACCCCGCCTTCCGGATAAGATATAATTAGGGTTCAAAGCGATTGTTAAATTCGTGTTAAACATAAAGACGCAGCCCGAGTCTGCGTTGGGATAAATCGGAACCTTGCCACCCAAAAAAATAGAAAATGAGCAAGAAGGAAACATAGGAAGGCATATGAAATACCCATATAAAACCAGAGAGGGAGGAGCGACGGTCACCGTCTTTGTTCCATACGACTGCGGCAACCACTGTCCCTTTTGCATTAACAAGGGGGAATATGCAGACACTTCCGGCTTTGACCTGGACGCCATTGTCCGGTCGATGAAGGAAATGGATGCCATCACTCCCTACTGCGACTTTGTCTTTACCGGAGGAGAGCCCTTTTCCAACCGAAAGTCTCTTCAGGTCATGCTGGACGTCCTCCCGCCCACCCATAACATCTACATCAACACGACTCTTCCCGTCTTTGAGGGGCAGAGTGAAAAAGACATCCTGGAATTCGTGGAAAAAAATAAGAAAAAAATTACCTGTATCAACGTGTCCCGCCACCTGAGGCAGTATGTGGAGGAGTCTCCGGATTCCCTGATTGCGGCCCTTCCCGTCCGAAAGAGGGTCAACTGTGTCCTTTTCGGTGGCTATGATGCGGCGAAGATCCCGGCCTATCTTGAAAGATGGCGCAAGTATCAGATTCCGGTCCAGTTTCGCTATGACTATACCGAGACGACCCCGGAAAATCTCTACCGGGTCGAGGACGATTCCATTTTCAACGACCTCTGTGCCCTGGCCCAGTACCAGGGAGTGACCGGATGCCGGATGCGAAACGGCTACCATTACGATTACAAGGGCCTGGAGATCACCTATCACAGGACCCTTCCTTACAGCACGATCCTGGAACGTGACCATGAAGACGGCAAGTTCTACGCCATCCTCTACGACATCCTCATTAAGCAAAATGGGGAGCTTCGCTCTGATTGGGACGACCGGGTCATGGACAATGTCCTCGACCTTGCCGCCTACCGAAGGGTCAAGTTCGAGCCCTACGACCTCCATGTGATCGAAGAAAAGCGGCCGGCCCCCAAGGTCCCGGCCATGGCTTAGAAAGAGAGGGCTTGGCCGATCCGGCCGGCCCAGCCCATGGGATGCTTTGAGCCTCCTTGGGACCTTTTGAACCCCTTTTGAAAATCCAGAGACGGTTTGGCCCACCCGGCCGGCCGTCTTTTTTTTTTATGGCCATCGGTGAAAAATAATAGAGAAAAAAGATTATTATTTCATAAAAATGGGTACAAATTAAATGCTAAAAATTGTTCTGCGTATTTTGTTTCCTGTCCCACTGAACCTGTCCATCGCCCTTTTGAAGCGAGGACTCTTTACATTTTCATCAGCCGTTCCAGTTTGATCGAAAAGGAGGCCCTTATGGATTATCAAAAGATGTATCAAGAAAAGTGTATGACGGCGGAAGAGATTGCAAAAAAATTCAAATCGGGAGACTTTTGCGTTTCCAACGGACAGGTCACGGAGCCGGTGAAAATCCTGGATGCCCTGGCCGAGCGGGCATTAAAGGAAGATTTAAAGGATATCCGTCACTATATCCTCCTTCCCCTTCGTAACCAGCGGTATTTGGCCAGTGAAATGGATGGGCATATCCGCCACATTTCTCATTTTGTCTCCGGTTTTGACCGGGAAAGCATCTGGGAGGACCAAAACGATTACCTCCCCGCCCATTACAGCCAGGTTCCTGTAATTTGGAAGGATGTCCTCCCGGCCCCCGATGTCTTTTACTGTACCGTTTCGCCCATGGATAAGCATGGATTTTTTTCCTGCGGAACCGCCGGAGATTTAAGCGAGGTCAGGAGGCGGGCCAAAAAGATCTTCCTGGAAGTCAACCCGACCATGCCCAGGACCTTCGGTTCCTCCATCCATATCAGCGAAGTGGACGGACTTGTGGAAAATGATGAGCCCATCAGCACCGTTCCCGCCCCGAAAATCACCGAAGAAGACCGGATCATCGGAGAGCTGATCGCCGAAGAGATTCCCGACGGGGCCACGATCCAGCTGGGCATCGGGGCCATTCCCAACGCCGTGGCCCAAGCGCTGATGGATAAAAGACACCTGGGAGTCCACAGCGAGATGTTCTGCGACTCCATGGTGGACTTATTTGAGGCCGGCGTCATTGATAATTCGAGGAAAAATATTCATCCCGGAAAATTTACCGTGACCTTTACCTTTGGTCAGCGATCGACCTACGATTTTCTCGATGACAATCCCTGCGTTGAATTTCTTCCCGTTGACTATGTCAACGATCCCAAAGTCATCTGCCAAAATGACAACGTCATCTCCATCAATTCCTGTATGGAAGTGGACCTTTTCGGCCAGGTCTGTTCCGAGAGCATGGGACCCAAGACCTACAGCGGGGTCGGCGGCCAGGTGGACTTTATCCGCGGCGCCATGGATTCAAAAGGCGGAAAATCCTTCCTCGCCTTCAAATCAACAGCAGGGAAGGGGAAGATCTCAAAAATCAAGGGCCTCCTAACCCCCGGCTCCATCGTCTCGACGACCCGCAATGACGTGGACTATATCGTCACAGAATTCGGAAAAGTCCGTCTGAGAGGCCTCCCCACCCAGGAAAGAGCCAAAAAGCTCATCAGCATCGCCCACCCGGACTTCCGTGACGAGCTGGAAGAAGAAGCAAGAAAACTCCATCTTTTACGTTAGAAAAGTTCACGAGCCCTGAATCCTCCGTCAAAGAGCCGCCCATGGCCATCGGCCATGGGCGGCTCTTTGACGGGCCAAAATGCCTTGCTTCCCCTCCCCGGGCCCCGGGAGGGATAGTTTATGTTGGGCGAACCAATGGAGCGCGTTAAAAATTTAACAAAATTCCGCCCCACTCCACCCTAAACTGCGAAAAGTGCCATTTAGGGTGGAACCCCACTCCACCCCAAATCCGCAAAAATGCCGATTGGGGTGGAGTGGGGAAGGGTTCATCTCGGGCGAACCAGCAGAGCTTGTTAAAATTATATCAATTTTTCCACTCCACTCCACCCTAAACTGCGAAAAGTGCCATTTAGGGTGGAACCCCACTCCACCCCAAACCCACGAAAAGGCCAATTAGGGTGGAGTAAAAGCTAAAATTTCGTTAAATATTTATCAAAAACCCGGTTTAATTCCACCCTAAACCTCGAAAAGTGCCATTTAGGGTGGAACCACCATTCCACCCTAAATCCCCCAAAACGCCAATTGGGGTGGAAAAAAGGAGGAACTTTGTCAAACATTTATCAAAAAATCGACTTTTATTCCACCCAAAACTGCGGAAAGTGCCATTTAGGGTGGAACCACCATTCCACCCTAAACCTTCGAAAAGGCCGTATGGGGTGGAATAAAGGAGGAACTTCGTCAAAGATTTATCAAAGAATCGCCTTTTATTCCACCCCAAACCTCGAAAAGTGCCATTTAGGGTGGAACCACCATTCCACCCTAAATCCCCGAAAATGCCAATTGGGGTGGAGTGGAAGCTTTTTTCAGAAGGAAGCCCGCCTTCGGCGGGCGGGTAAAATCGCTTTGCCTCCGGCAAAGCTTAGTTTCAGAAGGAAGCCCGCCTCCGGCGGGCGAGTAAAACCGCTTTGCCTCCGGCAAAGCTTAGTTTCAGAAGGAAGCCCGCCTTCGGCGGGCGAGTAAAACCGCTTTGCCTCCGGCAAAGCCTTGTTTCAGAAGGAAGCCCGCCTCCGGCGGGCGAGTAAAACCGCTTTGCCTCCGG
>CAMYOR010000083.1 GCA_947278105.1 uncultured Tissierellia bacterium | reverse complement strand
CTCCTCCATGGGCCTGACCCTAGATCAATATATGGAATATATCGGCTCCGACCTTGCGTCCGTACGCAAGCAGTTTGAGCCCATGGCTCAGCTTAAGATCAGCGGGGATCTGGCCCTCCAGAGTCTGGTGGAGCAGGAGAAGATCGATGCGACCGAAGAAGAGCTGGACCAGGAGATCCTGTCCATGGCCGAACGCTATGGAGCCAAAGACCTGGATGCTTTTGTAAAGAAGGTCCGTGAATCTGGCGATGCCCCCTACTTTAAAGAAACCCTTTTAAAGAAAAAGGCCCTGGACCTTTTGATGGAAAACATCAAAGCCGTCGATCCAAAAGAAATGCCTGAAGAATCTGAAGAATCCGGAGAAGCGGAAAAATCCGAAGATCTGGAAAAGCCCGAAGAAGCTAAAACGCCCGAGGAACCTCAATAAGTTGGGTCTCCAAGGGCGGAGGAACCATAGAAAGAGAGAAATATGCCTTTAATTCCAACCGTCATTGAACAGACGAACCGGGGGGAGAGAGCCTATGACATTTACTCCCGCCTTTTAGAAGAAAGAATCATTTTTGTCACCGGGGAAATTGAAACCCACATGGCAAACCTTATCGTAGCCCAGCTGCTCTATCTGGAATCCAAGGATCCCAAAAAAGACATTCAGCTCTATATCAACACCCCTGGCGGGGAAGTGACTGCCGGCCTGGCTGTCTTTGACACCATGAACTACATCAAGTCGGACGTATCCACCATCTGTGTGGGAATGGCCGCCTCAATGGGAGCGGTTCTTCTGGCCGCTGGGAAAAAAGGCAAAAGGTTTGCTCTTCCCAATTCCGACATCATGATCCACCAGCCCTCCGGCGGAGCCCAGGGCATGGCCTCCGATGTCGAAATTACCGCGAAAAAAATCATCGAAACAAAAAAGCGCATCAATGAGATCCTGGCCGAAGCCACGGGGAAAACCATCAAAAAAATTGCTCTGGATACCGACCGTGACCGGTGGCTGACCGCCGAGGAAGCCAAAGAATACGGGCTTATTGACAGCGTGATCACAGCAATGTAATAGGAAGGATCGGAGGAGAAGTGGCGGATTACAAAGACGAAACCGTTCGGTGCTCCTTCTGCGGAAAAAGCTCCGACCAGGTGAAGAGCCTGATTTCCGGCCCGGATGGGGTATTTATTTGCAACGAATGCATCAGCCTCTGCTCAACCATTGTCGAGGAAAGAGCCCGAACCCGGGGGCTGGAACCAGTCAGTGAAAAGCTTCCCACCCCGGAAGAGATCAAGAAGACCCTCGATGACTATGTCGTCGAACAGGAAGAGGCAAAAATCACCCTTTCTGTCGCCGTTTATAACCATTACAAAAGAATTTTTCGGGCTCCCCAGTCCGAAGTAGAAATTCAAAAATCCAACATTTGCCTGGTGGGCCCAACCGGATCCGGAAAGACCCTCCTGGCCCAGACCCTGGCTAAGGTTTTAGACGTTCCCTTTGCCATCGCTGATGCGACGACCTTAACAGAAGCCGGCTATGTCGGAGAAGATGTGGAAAATATTATTCTCAAGCTCCTCCAGGCCGCCGATTATGACGTGGAACTGGCCGAACGGGGGATCATTTACATCGATGAAATCGACAAAATCGCCCGAAAGTCGGAGAATCCTTCCATTACGAGGGATGTCTCTGGCGAGGGCGTCCAGCAAGCCCTTTTAAAGCTGGTCGAAGGAACCGTGGCCAACGTCCCTCCTCAGGGGGGGCGGAAGCACCCGAGACAGGAATTTATTGAGGTTGACACCTCCAATATCCTCTTTATCGTGGGGGGAGCCTTTGATGGCTTAGAAAAAGTCGTCCAGAAGAGAATGAATAAAAATCCGATTGGCTTCAACCAGGAAAAGGGAGAAATTTCGGACGATGACCTTTCTTTGCTCTTAAAAAAGGCCATCCCTGAAGACCTGATGAAGTTTGGACTGATCCCGGAGCTGATCGGCCGCCTGCCCATACTGGTTTCTCTTCAGGAGCTGTCCGCCGGGACCCTACGGCGGATCCTTTTAGAGCCGAAAAACGCCTTAGTTCGCCAATACAAGGAGCTCATGCGATTGGACGGAGTGGACCTTCGTTTTACCGAAGAAGCTTTGGATGCCATCGCTGACCGAGCCTTTCAAAGAAAAATGGGGGCCCGGGGCCTCCGCTCCATTATGGAATCCATTTTAAGGGATCCTATGTTTAAAGTCCCCAGCAACCCGGAGATTCGCCAGTGCCTCATTACCAAGGAGGCCGTGGAAGGGTCTTGTCAGCCGATCTTAAAGAACGAGCTGGAAATCCCCGGCCAGCAAATGATGCCGCTCCATGTTCGATAGTGTCGAAACAGCCGAATTCAAGGCGGTTTCTTTTTCCAAGGAGGAGTTATGTTACCCAATTACTATACTGAAGAAAAGAAGCTCATGCCGGTTCTCTTTACCCGGTCCACGGTTCTTTTCCCTAACCAGATCTTGACCCTTGATTTGGAGACTCCCGAATGGGAAAGAATTGCCAAAAGGTGCATGGAAAAAGACCAAGCCGCCCTTGTTTTGTCCCTGAAGGATCCCTCAGTAGAAGAGCCCACCCTGAAAGATTACGAAAGCCTGGGAACCATCGTAAAGCTTCACCAGAACTTCAATGTCTTGGCTGGGCCTGCAAAGTTTTTGGCAGAGGGCAAGTCCCGGGGAAAGTTGGTCCGTCTGATCCGCAAGGAACCCTATCACGAGGCCGAAGTTATCGAATATCTCTTTGACCCCACTAAAGTCAGGAGAGACCCGGACCTTGACCTGATGCAAAGGCTCCTTTCCTCCTCGGCCATGAGCTTTTTTAAGACGGTAGGCGGAATCCCTGAAGCCATCTTAGCCACCCACCTTCTCGAAAACAACCCCGGCTTTTTGGCCGATGAAGTGGCCTCTCACCTGGATCTAACCAAAGACGAAGCCATGTCCATTCTGGAATGCTTCGACCTATATGAACGTATGGTCACCTGTAAAGGCTGTTTAGACCTCCAGGTCCGCCTTTCCATGCTGGAAAAACAAATAACAGAGGAAGCCCAGCTTCGGATGCAGCAGTCTCAGAAGGACTTTCTTCTCCAGGAGCAGATGGATATTATTCGGGCGGAACTGGGGGAGAGGGAAAATTCGAATGACCCCTCCTCCCTGGCAGAATACTACCGGGGAAAAATCAAGAAACTGGATATGCCCAAGGCTTCCAAAGAGTGGGTTTTAAAGGAAGCCGATAAACTATCCTATCTTTCGCCCGTTTCTCCCGATTTAAATGTCAGCCGAACCTACCTGGACACCGTTTTAGACCTTCCCTGGGGAAAATATAAAAAAGAAGCCATTGACATGGACCGGGCCAGGAAGGTCTTAGATGAAGACCATTACGGGCTCAAGGAAGTCAAGGAGAGAATCCTGGAATTTATCGCCGTCCGCAAGCTTAAAGGCGATTCTAAGGGTTCGATTCTCTGCCTGGCCGGCCCTCCGGGAGTGGGCAAAACCTCCATCGCAAAGTCCATGGCCAGGGCCATGAAAAGAGATTTTACTTCCATGCGTCTGGGGGGCGTGACCGATGAGGCAGAAATCCGCGGACATCGGAAAACCTACGTGGGTGCCATGCCGGGCCGCATTATTGCTCAGATGACAAAGTGCAAGTCCATGAACCCTCTTTTCCTTTTCGACGAAGTGGATAAAATCGGATCGGATTACCGGGGAGATCCAGCCTCAGCCTTGCTGGAGGTTTTGGATCCCGAGCAGAATTCCAGCTTTATGGACCGATACTTGGAGATCCCCTTCGACCTTTCCTCAGCCATGTTCCTCACGACCGCAAATGACATCACCACCATTCCCGGCCCCCTCCTGGACCGGATGGAAGTGATTAAAATTCCCGGATACACGGACTACGAAAAGCAACAGATCGCCCGGGACTTTCTGGTCAAAAAGCAGAAAAAAGAAAACGGACTCTACGCCCGTCAGGTCCAGTTCACGGACAAGGTCATCGAACAGATCATTCACTATTACACCCGGGAAGCCGGGGTTCGGGAGCTGGAGAGGCAGATAGGAAAGATTTGCCGGAAGGCCGCAGCCAAGGTTGTGGAGGGGCAGAAGTCCGTACGCATTTCCGAGAACAACCTCCAGGACTTTTTAGGCCCCAGAAAATATCTGGATGATCCCCGAGCGAAGATCCCCAGGATTGGCGTGGTCAACGGTCTCGCCTGGACCCAGACAGGGGGAGAACTTCTGACCGTCGAAGCCAGCAAAATGGATGGACGGGGGACCCTCTTTATGACGGGGCCCCTGGGCGATGTCATGAGGCAGTCCGCCGAGCTTGCCGTTTCCTATATCCGGGCCAATGCTGACCGCTTTGCCATTCCCAAGGGCTTTTTAACCCTCTATGACCTCCATGTCCATCTTTCCGAAGGGGCAGTTCCCAAAGACGGCCCCTCCGCCGGCGTCTCCTTAATGACCGCCCTCGTCTCCACTCTGACTAGCCGTCCCGTCAAAAATACCCTGGCCATGACCGGGGAAATCACCCTGACCGGACGGGTCCTTCGGGTCGACGGCATCCGGGATAAGGTCCTGGCCGCAAAGAGGTATGGAATTACCACGGTAATCCTTCCGAAAGAGAATATGAGGGACCTGGAAGAAATTGAAAAGGAAGCCATCGAAGAGATGCACTTTATCCCGGTCGAGCAAATTGATGAAGTCATCCGGGAAGCCCTCCTTCCGCCCATCAAAGAAGAGCAGGTCATTGTCTTTAAGCCCGAGGAAGAGGAGGGGCTGATTGGCTTTCATCCCGGTAAGGAAGAAAAATATGAAAAACGCCCGGCGGATGAGAACCGGGCCGACAAGATTGCTTCAGCCATAGAGATTGAGAAGGAACGGAATCCCCATGAAAATTTTACTCACCTCAGACCTCAACCCTAAGCAGATCAATGGGGTTGTGGTCTCGGTGACCAACCTAAAAAAACAGCTGGAATCTTGTCCGGGAAATGAAGTCCGTCTTCTAACCCTTTCCCCGGACATTCACTCTCATAAGGTGGACGATACCTATCTGATTGGCTCCCTGCCCTTTAATATCTATCCAGATATTCGCGCCTCCTTAAATATCGTCGACCCCTTCATTGATGAAATTATTCGATGGAAACCGGACATCATTCACTCCCAGTGTGAATTTTTCACTTATAACTTTGTCGAGCGGATTGCCCGCCACACCGGCCCCTATATTGTTCACACCTATCACACCCTCTATCAGTATTATCT